>JAIPBB010000256.1 GCA_021739805.1 Saprospiraceae bacterium
GTTAACATTAATTTCTTCAGATTTAGTTTCAACATCTCCATCGCCATTAAACTTTGTTACCTGAAGTTTCCTTTTTTTCTCAATAACATAAAAACTTATGCTATAATTCTCAAAATCATCAGTAAGCTCCAGATAGATATTATTTTGCAAAAATTCAAATTTACTACCAAGTGCTGATTCATTAATCATAATAGTAAAATTACCGTTTGGTAGAAACATAGAAAATTTCCCTTGTATATCGGTTAAAGTGCTAAAAGTTTGTCCCTTACTGCTAACGGCGGTTACTCGAATATTACTTAAGTTAACATCCTTAAAACTTGAGAATTTATCTCTTTCGAGAATTATACCTCCAGACACTTTGGCTCCTTTATTTAATGGTATATATAAAGTCCTGTCTTTATCAATAGTATAATTGAAAGTTCTTCCATCGAACCACCCACCCATTGACGCTAAGGGGTAAGCAGTAATAACATATTCTCCAAGTGGTATATTAGTAAAAACTGCCTGACCTCTGGAATTAGTAACTAATTCAAATCCTTTTTCTAGATCAGCCATGTCGATGGAATTTTCAGGTTTTATTGTGTCCTGATATTTAACCATTATCAACATGTTTCCAATTCCATCCTCGTTTTGGTCTTGTTTTCCATTACCATTCATATCTCTATAAACAACAACATCAATATCAAAGAATTTTTTAAATGAAATTGGGAAACCAATTTCTTTTCTAAGACCTATACCAAACTCGATTTTTTTTGTCGTTTTTGTTTCATTAGGAACTTCTATATATCCTTGATTTTGTCTTTGAAATTCAGATTCTGACATTAACAACACTCTACTATAAATGCTAAATCTATAGCCAGACTTAGAAAAATAGAAAAACTCAGGACGAAGATTAAACATATTTCTTTTGTATAATTGAGTATAATTATAGGAAAGAGTTGTTTTCACTAAGCATTTGTTAGAATTGAACCAATAGTCGTGATAAAGCGAAGTGTAAATTTTTTGAGGGTTTATGGAATCACTAACAAATTTTAGAATTTCCTGTGTATAATAAGGTCCATAATAGTATCTTGCATTTGCTGATAACATTTTATACTTGATTGTACCTCTTAACTGAGATATAAAAAAATCAGGTAGAGTATAATCAGGAACTTTAGTAAAACCTCCAAAAACAGTTGTGTAAAACACAAAATCTCTTGTTTTCCTATATCTATATTCCAGGTTCATTCCTCTCGTTATAGCACTAACTGACTGTGAATTGACATTATGCATAATTGGGTTTACTATAAAATTCGAATTCCCGGAAGTTCTTATATATTTTAAAGAATATGTTGTTTTCTCCGTAGATATTTTATTATTAAGCAATTCCCCATGATAATATAATAATGGTTCATAATTGAAGTAATTATAACTTACTGCCAAATTATTGTTTTTACTCAAATTATAATTTAAATTTCCAGCCATTGAATTCATACCTCTATAGACTGAATATTTATCAGTACTTGACTGATATCTGGCAAAGTATCTGAATTTTTTAATCGAACCACTATAATTTAAAGCATATGTATAACCGCTAAGATTTAATTTTTTAGCTGGATTCCAATAATGCTCTTCTTGACTGTAACCCAAATCAAGTCCAATATTATGTGATTGCTTAATTCTGAAATTTAAATTTGTATTAAGTAAATCAATATTTACTTTTGATATTTTATCTAATTTTTTCTGAAAACTTGTTCCAAACTTAAAATTTTTACTATTGTATGAATGATTAACTGAATAACCTGTTAACTTGTCTTCGGTAAAATCAGGTGATCTCATATACATTCCACCTATCCAATGTTTTTTAACTCTAAATGAAGTTTTGATTCCTTTTCCACTAAGATTTAATCCGCCTCGGCTTGCCCCAACATTACCAAGTTCAACATTCAAATTTTTTGAACCATATCCAAAATAATGATAATTCCCAAGAAAAGTTCTAGCTTTAAGATAATTTTGATTATAATTCGCCTGATAATAATAACTAATTGTTCTGTCTTTCGGCAAATTTGTATTCCCATGAATGTCTAATGTAGCATAAGTACTATTTGACATCAAATTGTATGTATTAAAATCAAAAATAAGTGGTACTGATGAATAATTATTGCTGGAATAAACATATTCGTTTGGTAGTTTAAAAAAGTCAATATTACCTTTCCATGATTTTGATTTTACTAAGGATTTATTTTCATTAGTAGCCAAAACTTTAACAGAATGTTTATCTGTTCTATGTTTGTCAATATAATTGTTTTCCGTAGGCAGAAGGTTTTCTGGATTCCGTCTTATTGAATATTTAATAATAGTATCAAATCCAACAGGTAGATAAATTTTGGTTGAGAATTGATTAGGAATATCTGTGTTAAAATCAAATAAACTCAACTCTTTATCAGGAAATAAAGTAATTATAATATTTTCATCTGAATTTCCAAGATTTTGTAATCTCACTTCAAAATTAGTGGAATCACTATTATTTGTGAAGTAAACTTTCTTTGTTGGCACAACAGCTGACCAGGCAGAAATCTTTTCAATAGCAATATACCAGATTGAATTAGCAATTTGTATTCCATCTTGTGAAGACAAAAAGGCATTAACAATATAATTAGTATTTCCCTGAGAATTTTTTGATGGAATTATTCTCACAGGAAAGAAAATAGAATCCATAGATTTTAACTGGATGAGCTTGATATCCTTCCCAATAAATTTCCAATCAGCAGTATAATTAAAAGATAATGCTAAATCATAAGATTTGCTTGTGTAATTTACAATTCTGATTACATTTGATGCGACTTCATCAACAGTTTGAGATGAACTTCTTTTCAAAAAATTCATTTGAATACCTGACTTGTTTTTATGTAGTAACTTATTGTCTTGAGATAACAAAGGATTCAAAAATATTAGTATAAATATTAATGGTAAAAATATTTTCAAATATTTTTTTTTAGATTGACTCATCATTCTATAAATCCCCAGATATTATATAATCAATTTGTAAATAATATAAACCTGATTGGTAAATTGAACCGGGAACTAAACCCGGAGTAATTTTTAAATCTACCTTAAACTGATAGCACTGTGGGTTTGTTAAATAACTACCTGCCGTGTTTGTGCCAGAACCCGGACAGTTTACAGCAATATCAGGTTTTAATGAACTTCCAATAACATAAACGGGAGTACTAATGTCAGTTAAAGTAAAAAAACCTGAAACCAATGAAGTGTTATTTGCATTACGAAATTGAATTTTTACCATATCTACAGTTGGAGCAATCCCACTTGATGAATATGTACTTATAACATCCCATTGATTTGGTACAGTGGTTTTTGCACCAACATAAAGATCCCATTGAGTTCCTGTAGCCTCAATATTTAAAGTAACTGCATTCATATAAGTTATGCCATTTAAATAATCTGAAATATCGTTAAAAAGAAAAGAAATACTTGGAGATGTTTTAAGTTCAAAACTAACAGATTGAGAAAAACTATTTTTACTAAATACGCCTAAAATGATGAATATCACTAAGAATTTAACAATAATAAAATTAATGGTTTTAATCATATGTATTAATTGAATTTCTCAATAAAAACAGTATTAAGCACGCAAAATTAATAAATAAAAAAATCCTGATTTCTCAGGATTTTCTTTATTTATTAACAATCTTATTTTTATAAATCTTCAATAAGTGAATAAACAACTTCGATGTAATAATAACCCGCTTGTGCGTATGATTCATTATTACCATTAGCTGTTAACAAAACTGTAGAATTTGGAAAGGTTGCCGGAATAGCTGGCTTTAACCTCATATCGATTCTAAATTTGTTGGTTGTTGGATTGTTTGCTGCTGTTCCCGGAGCATTAGAAAGTGCTGCACCGGTACCAAAGGCTCCAGCCAAATATTGAGTTGCTGCTGTTGGAACATTTGCCACAACTGTTGAATTGGTTAATCCCAATAATGGAGTAAATGCACCTGAAATAGTAACAGGAGCAGCACAAGTAACATCAGACTGCAATTCTAAAATTTCAGCCGGAAGATAAGGATTTCCATTAGTTGAATAAGACTCAACCTGGGTCCAACTGTCGGCACTTGCATAAACAAACAAATCCCATGCAAGAGTAGCGTCAACTTCTAATTGAGTTGCATTAAACTTTGTAATACCAAGATTATACTCTTGAATTGTTTTGAAAACAAAATCCACTTGTGGATTAGTTGTCATTGTTAATGTGAGGATTCCTCTTAAATCCATAGTAACATAATTGTACTCCTCATCTGATAATTGAGCATAGGTTTTTTGCGAACTAACACAGATCATTGCAATTGCTGCTAAAATAAAAATAACTTTTTTCATAATTTTGTTTTGTTTTGTTAATTAGTAATTGATTAATTTTGATTTTTAACTTATTAAGGCAATATTGCCAATTCAATTTATTTCAATCTATTTTTAAAAGGTATTCAAAAAAAAATTTAATAAATTTTAAGGTAACTATTTACGAATTGAATATTTAAATGTTACATTTAGTTTAAACCAACCCTAACTTTATTTACCTGTAAAAATTTACTATACATTATATTAATTAAATATATAAACTTACTTAATAAATTGGTTCTACCAAGTTGTTTTAGCTAAAACCTAAATCATAATTTCAAAATTATCTAAAATCAATATTAAAAAAAAAGCATCAATACTATTTTACAAACAGGGAAATGTTAATAAAACTTCATTAATGCTTAACGAAAAACTGTAATTCAACTACCGAATATCAGCTTTAAAAAGGAATAACTCCTGCTCTTTTAACTTCAAATATGGTATCACCTTGAGTTTTATCATATCCATCAGCATACTTATGCATTTTATCATCAACTTTTATCATAAACCTAAAAGTTCCCATTGCCGGGTCTTTATCGTAATATTTTGCATAGAGATAAACCAAATCACCAGGAACTCCTTTGAAATTATATGTCCATACATGACTTATTGATCCGGGGCTAACAGTTTCGGTTATTGTTTCTCCTGCTTCATTCAAGTAAGAAACTTTGTAGTCTTGTGCTAAACCTTTAATAGAATATGTAACTGCAACTTCATCTCTATCCTTTTGGCAAGAAACAGCAATTACCAAAAAACTTAATAATATGATTATATTTTTTATTTTCATGACTGTGAGTTTTAAATATTAATAATTAGGTTAACAAAAAACACTCTACCGGGTTCATAAATTCTACCTGATGTGCCAATAACTCTTCTATTCAAATGTTCATAATATTGCAAATCAAAGATATTGTTAACTCCTCCTACAACACTTACCATTTTACTATGTTTGTAAACAACTGACATATCTAACAATGTGAATCCCGGAGTTTCAGGCTCATAAAAAGCGGTTGACACATGATTTTGGTCAGCAACCCATCGTAAATGAGCTTTTGGAATAATTTTCCCTTTTAAGAATTTATAATGAACATCAAGATTAACTTCAAGAGGTGGAACCTCTGATAAAGGATCATTTGTTACTTCAACAATGTTTGTTGCATTTCCTGTAGAATCGAATTCATGTTTAGTAAGTTTAGCAACTGTGGCATTTGTGTATGCGGCAATTAATTTTGCACCAAATTTATATTGAGTTGGAGTTGCATATCCAATCTCAAAACCCCAAATGTTTACTTTATCTGTATTGTAAAATTCTTTCACTCCGAAAACAGTTTGAGTTAGTGGCTTCTGCTGTGTTGGAGGCAGAATTCTTCCGGTAATATAATCTTCCACAAGGGAATAGAACCCATTTACTTCAATTGCTCCTTTATTTTCATCATCGAATTTAAAAGTTAAATCAACTTCATTATTTATTTCAGGTTTTAAATTAGGATTACCCATATACTCGTAATTATCATATCCAACAGGAAGCAATATAATAAACCTTTCAATCATATCAGGGCTTCTCATTCCGCGACCTAAAGACAATCCTAATGACATTTTTTCATTAAGCTTTTTACTTATACCTGCACTAAAACTTAAATTAGTATATTCTGAATCAGTTGAATCATTCATTATCAAAACCGCAGGTGGATTTCCCATCATTGGCATACCCATTAATTTAATAGTATCAGAAGATGCGGAATTCATATCAAATCTGGCTGCTGCAACAAATTCAAAGCTTCCAAATTTGTTTTTATACTCACTAAAAAAACCAAGATTGTTTATTTCAGCATTGTTCCAAAGATCTTCAACTTTAACCGGCACTTTTCCCATAGCAGGATATTGTCCAATCATATTTTTCGTTCTATCTCCATCTTTTTTTGTATTTGTGTAATCCGCACCAACAAAAAGATGTCCTGTTTCACCTATATTTAAGCCAACTTCTGCCCTACCGCCTATTTTATCAGCTTCGATATAAGCAGGAACAGCGGCTGTGTCGGAAAACGAACGCTGCATATTGTCCATTAAATGATTAACATCTGAAAAATAAGCTTTCACATCAATTGAATTAATGGTTTTGCTGATTTTTCTTGCAGTATAATCAAATGAATAAATTTTTGTATCATCATCTCTTTCGTCCATTGGAAGAGCTGCAAAAAGTACATCTCTGCCATGTGATTCATCGTAAGAAAAAAGAATTTTATGATTTTCCTTAGGGCTAAATCCTAATTTTGCCGAATAACTAAATTTCCTAAATGATGACCTGACTTGATTTCCATCACCGTCATAATAGCTTCCATAATTCTGGTTACTACCGGCTAGCAAAAAGAAAATATGTTTGTTACCTCCAAAAATCGCCATATGTTCTTTATTTCCATTCCAATTGCTTTCGTATCCTTTTATTCCCCTGGCATGAATTTCAAACTTTTCATAAGGTTTTGGGTTTGTGGTAATAAGATTAACAACACCGCCAAATGAAGGTCCATAACGCAAAGCATAAGGTCCTTTTATAACTTCAATTGCCTCAATGGCATCCATTTCGACATGTGAGGCTGTTGGATCCATTCTATTCGGGCAACCGCCTTCAATTTTCACTCCACCATTAATTTGTATATTTAACTGGCTATATTTGAATCCACGAATTACCGGGTCAAGATTTGCTCCTCCTTTTCTAATACCTCCCACATTGGGAATGGTTCTTAGGTAATCTCCAATATCCCGGGCTGCCACTTGTTCAATTTCCTCCCTTAAAATTGTGTTTTTCACATAAGGAGCTCTTTTCACCATTGAACCCTTAATAACAAATTCATCTAATTTGTAGATTTTAGGAGTCAATATTACTTTGATTTCAAAAATTTGCCCGGGCATTAATTTTATTTTCTCATATTTATCCAAATAAGAAAGATGATTAATAATAATAGAATATTCTCCGGGCTTAATGTCGTTAATTGCAAAGATTCCTTGCGAATTCGATATGCTTCCTTTGTTTGATGGAGTAATAATTACTTCAACGTTTTTTAAAGGAGTATTAGTTTCTAAATCTAATACCACGCCTTTAATCGTAGCATTTTGGCTTATAGCATAATTTCCCGATAATAACAGGAATGCAATTACCATAATAATGTAATTAATTGTTTTCTTCATATTTCATAATATTTAATTAATAAATCACATAAACACAAAATTGATATTGAATATTATTCTATAAAATTTATAATTCTACAAGTCGGTTTTTTATTGCAAACTTCACAAGCTCAACAGAATTTTTCAATTCAAGCTTGTTCATGATATTGGTTTTATGAGTTTCAATGGTTCTGATATTAACAAATAATTTATTCGCAATTTCCTGGTTACTTAATCCTTCAACAACTAACTTAAGTATTTCCTTTTCCCTTTTTGTAAGGTCATTATAATCTTTTCGATTTTCCTGAGAATCATTTTTGGCTTTTTG
>JAIPBB010000257.1 GCA_021739805.1 Saprospiraceae bacterium
TTGACCGTTGATTAATCCATTTAAAATAATCTATATCAACTATTTATAAAATAATAATAGTTTTTTATTATGATATTAAAAAAAACAAAAATAAAGGAGAAAATTATTGAATTCTTATGATAAGACTACTATGCGTTAAGTAAGATGTTGATAGATTTGACAGAAATGGAAAGCATGTGAGCAAGAGAAAGGGTGATTGGGAGAGCGTGTGAGCATGTGAGCCTGAGAAGTGAGTTGTGAGAAACGAGAAACGAGTAACGAGAAACGAGAAACAAACAACAATTTAACAATTTAACAATAACTTAAAACCCATAAACCATGAAAAAATTAACATTTCTTGTAGTAATTATAGCATTACTATTTTGCATTTCGTGCAAAAACACCGAAGAACCAGAAAAGAAGTCAATAGCTGAAAATGCTATTATATTGGAAAATCTGGAATATTCTGTTCCTATTACTAAAATTAATTTAGAAGACAATTACTCTGGCGACTGGTTCTATAACAATATACCAATTTCGAAAAGAAGAGGGTTTGTTTATAGAATATTAAAGGAAATCAAGGAAGGCAAAATTGATATTTTTGACAATGAAGGGAATAAAATTGACACAACTGACTATAAAACCATAAATTACTCTATTGATACAGTTTATTACCAATGGTACAATCCGAATGATTTGAATGATGTAAGGGATACATTTGTTATCCAAAAGAATTATCTTGAAATAGATAATATTAAATACCTTAAATTTATAGAAGACTGGTATTGTGATACAATAGAAAACACTATTAAAAAAGATGTTAAACAAATAGCTTTTTGTGCTGCTCCCCCAAAAACTGCAGAGAAAAATTCTAAACCTGTAGTCTTATTTTGGATTAAACTGAATAAACAAGAATCCCTATCTGATAATCCATTTATTCTAACTCAATTTATATATACCATCCTGGATATTGACAAAGCAGTTAGTAACGAACAATTAGCTTCAGTTACTGATAAATGGTATGTGTTTTATAAATCAATATACACCAAAGCAATTAAAAATGAGATTGAAGTGTATCAGTTTAATTTATTTGACCCTTCTTTAAAGAATAGCATAGAAAATGAGAAATTAGAAGCAGAATTTATTGATTCAATCAAGACTACAATTGACTCTACTGACAACATTACTAAAACTATAGTTATAAACAATATTGAAATACCTGAGAATTTATTAGCTGTTTCTTTAATGGAAAATTGGCAATTTGATTTTGATAATATGGTCTTCATAAAAAACACATATGGAATTGAATACGCAAGATTTAGAAACTTAGATGATGGGAGATGTATATTTCCAATGTTTAAAATATTTAATGATTATGAAAACATCCCGGATGATGTTAAATCAATAAGTTTTAAATGGCTAGGTGCTGAGCAGTAAGATGCGAGAGCATGTGAGCCTGGGAGCAGGAGAAATGAGAACTGAGATGTGAGTGGTGAGATGTGAGATGTGAGAGTTGGAGAGCGGGAGAAGGGGTGAAATGGAGAGCTTGAGAGCTTGAGAACAGGTGAATGGGAGAAAGGGAGAGCATATGAGCATGAGAGCACGAGAAACAAGCAACGAGAAACGAGTAACGAACAACAATTTAACAATTTAACAATATAACAATTTAATAATTTAATAAAAACTAAAAAACACACCATGAAAAAATTAACATTCCTTTTAGCCTTTATGCTTTTAGCTGCAATTTCTACAAAAGCAACAATTTGGACAGTAAGTAATAATCCTGTTGACAGCTCGGCGGCGGATTATTCTAATTTGCAAACAGCAATTAATAATGCTAGTGCAGGAGATACAATTTACGTTAGTGGATCAATTATTTCTTATCCAGCAGTATATATTAAGAAAAAGCTTATTATTATTGGTGCTGGATATCATTCTGCAAATTCCAAACACTTTAGTACGATGATATCATCAATTACTCTTGGCTATGAACTTGATGTATATAATAATGTTATTAGCTCAGCAAATAATTCAGCAGTTATAGGTATAATGGGTACTATTAATGGTGATGTAGGTATTGATAATATTGTTTTAAAAAGAAACAAAGGAAACATTCATATGAGTGGATCAACATCAAATCTCTCATCAAATTGGATAATTATTAATTGTATTGTTACTACAATTAACGCTAATATTGGTGTTAGTAATATTTTCTTTGCTAATAATATTAATTTAGGTACTGCACAATTTAATAGTTCAACAATAAAAAACAATCTTTTTATTGGTTCCAGTGCTACTGGTGATAATAATATTTTTAAAAATAATATAATTTATTTTGGATCTACTTTAAATAACTTTACTAATAGCACTATTCAAAACAATCTTTCTTTTGCAGGAGCTACAACTATTACTACTACATTTAGCTACAGCACCACAAATACAATAAGTGGTAACAAAGAAAATCAGGATCCAAAGTTTGTTGATGTGACAGTAAGTTTAACAACATTTGATTATGCCAATGATTATCATTTACAGAGCTCATCACCAGCTAAAAATGCAGGAACAGATAACACCGATATTGGTATTTATGGAGGTGCTTATCCATTTCCAAGTGGGGGTTCATCTCCATATCAAACCAGTGCTATGCCAGATATTCCGCAAATAATGGATTTACAAATTAGCAATCCTATAATACCTATTGATAGTGTTCTACATATTAATGTTAAAGCAAGAATTCACGATTAACCATTGGTTAAATTTTATTCATTTAAACTTAATGGTTATGAAAAAAATAATAATTATTCTAGGATTCCTGATAATTGCATTGTCTTTATCTGCCCAAAACAATCTTATTCAGGGGGAGTATTTTTTTGATACTGATCCTGGATTTGGAAATGGAACTCCCCTATCATTCACTCAGAATGACACAGTAAATCTTGATTTTAACGTGAACATTAGCTCATTAAGCTGTGGCTTTCATAATTTGTTTGTCAGGTTTAAGGACACAGCAAATAGATGGAGCATTTATGAATCAGTTACTTTTTTTGTAGAATCAGTAGGAAATCCAACTCAGTTAGTTCAGGGAGAGTATTTTTTTGATACAGACCCTGGATTTGGAAATGCAACACCTTTAACGTTCACTGCGAATGATACTCTGGATTTAAATCTTAATATAAATACAAGTAGTCTTAGTAATGGTTTTCATAATGTATTTATTAGATTCAGAAACAGCAAAGGTTTGTGGGGACTTTATGATTCTTATACAATATACAATGAAGGATTAGTAACATCAACACATATTACAGAATTGGAATACTTTTTCGATAATGACCCTGGATTTGGAAATGGAACTCCAATTAACATTTCATCAAATGACACTCTAGACTTAAATCTTAATATAAGTACAAGTGGTCTTAGTAATGGTTTTCATAATGTGTTTTATAGGGCAAAAGATAACAGGAACATTTGGAGCATTTATGAATCTTACACTATTTACATTGAAGGAAAAGGAAAGAGCACACAAATCAGTGAAATAGAATATTTTATTGATAATGACCCGGGATTTGGAAATGGGATTAGTATTCCAATAACTCAAGCAGACACTATTGATAATATCTACAATGAAATTATTTCAGGTATAACGGAAGGCTATCATAGAATTTACATACGTACAAAAGACAATACAGGTCGTTGGAGTATTTTTGATGGACTGCACTTTGAAATCGATAGTTGTACGCGCCCTGCACCGCCAACAACTCCAATTGGTGATACTAATGTTTGTTATAATATTGTAGATTATCAATATAGAATTGACACTGCTGTTTTTGCTGATGTATATCAATGGAAGTTAGAACCGGCAGAGGCAGGAACAATTGTAGTTACCGATACTTTGGCAACAATTAACTGGTCGTCAACTTATGTTGGAGATGCAGAACTATCAGTCAGAGCCTACAATGATTGTGATACCAGCGGTTATTGTGAGCCATTACTAATTCACATATATCCATTGCCAACTACTACAGTAACTTCCTATGGAAATTTATCATTCTGCCCGGGATCAAATGTTGACTTAGTAGCTTACAATGGTTTGGGTTTTACTTATAGATGGTTTAATACCGGAACACTTATACCGAATGCCACCAATTCTCTTTTTACAGCTACTCTTAGTGGTGATTATACAACAGAGATTACAACATACTATGGTTGTGTTGACACCTCAACTGCTACCACTATTACGGTTTACACATTGCCAAGTGCGTCTATTACTTCATCCGGTCCAACATCATTTTGTATGGGTGCTTCGGTTACTCTAAATGCAAATACAGGAGCTGGTTTAAGCTATATCTGGAAAAAGAATGGTAATGTAATTTCCGGTCAAATCGGAGCTTCAATATTAGTTACTGATGCTGGAACTTATTTAGTTGAAATTACAAATTCAAATAATTGTTCTACAGTTTCTTCTCCAATTAACATTTCAGTAAATCCAATTCCAAATGCTGCTATAACTCCCGGCGGTGCAACAACATTTTGCCAGGGTGGAATCTTAGCTCTAAATGCTACTCTTGGTTCAGGTTATACTTATGAATGGCTGAATAATGGAAGCACTGTTACAGGTGTGACAACTTCAGCATACAATGTTTCTCAATCAGGTTCTTATCAGGTTGTTATCACAAGTACAAATCAATGTTCTGATACTTCTTCTGCTCAAGCTATTATTGTTAAACCTATTCCAAGTGCTACAATAACGGCTTCAGGTCCAACATCATTTTGTTTGGGTGGTTCAGTTACATTAAATGCCAATACTGGAACAGGACTTTCATATATATGGAAGAAAAACGGAAATATAATGACTGGGGAAACAGGAGCTTCAATATTAGTTACTGATGCGGGAACTTATTTAGTTGAAATTACAAATTCAAACTCTTGTACTTCTGTTTCTTCTCCTATTAATATTTCTGTAAACCCCATTCCTAATGCTGCTATAACTCCCGGCGGTGCAACAACATTTTGTCAAGGAGGAATCGTAATTCTAAATGGAACTCTTGGTTCGGGTTATACTTATGAATGGCTTAATAATGGAAGTACTGTCAGTGGTGTAACATCTTCAGTTTATAATGTTTCTCAATCCGGTTCTTATAAAGTTGTAATCACTAGCACTAACCAATGCTCTGATACTTCTTCTGCTCAAACCGTAACTGTAAACCCCATTCCTTCTGCTACAATCACAGCATCAGGTCCAACATCATTTTGTATTGGTGGTTCAGTGACTTTAAATACTACTACCGGAACAGGACTAACTTATATCTGGAAGAAAAATGGAAATGTTATTTCAGGTCAAACTTCTTCATCTATTGTTGTTAGTGACGCAGGCAACTATTTAGTAGAAATCAGCAATTCATATAGTTGTACTACTGTTTCTAATATCATTGTTGTTGCAGTAAACCCAATTCCAAATGCAACAATCACAGTAGGTGGTGCTTCAACTATTTGTCAGGGTGATGTATTGCAACTCTACGGAACATCAGGTACAGGATATTCCTATCAATGGTTAAATAATGGGAGTCCAATTTCAGGCTCAACGGCATTGTTTCATACTATCACACAAAGTGGAAGTTATCAGGTGGTTGTGACAAGTGCAAGTTTATGTTCTGATACATCATCTGTGCAAGCTGTAACTGTTAATCCTGCTCCTACATCTGCTTTCTCATTAGTTGGGAGTTCAGTTTTTTGTCAGGGCGATTCTGTTCTTTTAGATGCTGTGGGAAGTACCGGAAACACTTATCAATGGAAAAGTTATGGCATAAATATTCCTTCTGCTTCTGATTCATTTCATTATGTTTATCAAACAGGAAATTTCTCTTTGGTTACAAGCAATTCTTATAATTGCTCAACAGAATCAAGTGCTCAACAAATAACAGTGAATACTAGCCCCGGGGCTTCCATCCTACCCTTAAGTTCTACCACATTCTGCTATGGCGATTCTGTGAAGTTACAGGCAAATATCGGAACGGGTCTAACATACCAATGGTTTAAAAACAGTGTTTTGCTAAGTGGAGCAACAAGCTCACAATTTGTAGTTTATAATTCGGGTGCTTATACTGTTGAAGTCAGCAATGCTGCAAATTGTTCATCATTATCGGCTGCAGCCAATGTTACAGTTTACGCTGTTCCTACTGCTTCATTTAGTATGCAAAGTATTGCTTGTAAATCAGATACTGTTACAATAACATATAACGGGACCGGCTCTTCCGGAGCGTTTTATAACTGGAACTTTCATGGTGGTATAGTTACCTCCGGAACGGGTCAGGGTCCTTTTAAAGTAATCTGGAATTCTGCAGGTTTTAAAAATGTTAGCCTTTCAGTAAATGAAAATGGATGCGTTTCACCTTTGATTTCTCATACTATTGAAATTAAATCTATTACAGCCAATATCACAGCACCAAACACAACAGTTTGTGCAGGGGATTCTGTTTTTCTTTATGCAAATTCAGGACAAAATCTGACCTATCAATGGTATCAGGGCGGATTACCTGTTGTGGGTGAAACAAATGCTTATATGGCGGCTACAACTTCAGGTTTATATAAAGTTTTAGTTACTAATTCAGTTGTAGGTTGTTCGCAATTTTCATCGAATATTCAGGTGAATGTTTATCCAACTAATTTTAACCTGGATTTTGCTGCCACTCCTACTTCATTTTCACAACCACCTTTTAATGTTGTTTTCACAAACTCTACTCCGAATATGAATAATTATTTATTCTTATGGGATTTTGGTGATGCTACTTCATCATCATTCTATCAGCCTTTCCATCAATATTTATATAATGGAAATTATACTGTAAGTCTTTATGCTGAAAACTCAATTACCGGTTGTAGAGATACTTTAGTGAAAACAAGCTATGTTTCATGTGCCGGAGGTGCTCCGAATCCCTGTAATATTACCGCAGCAATCACTCCTGCAGGGCCTGCTACAATCTGTTTTAACGATAGTATTATGCTTACTGCAAGTTCGGGAACTAATTACACTTATCAATGGACTTATAATGGAGTAATTCTTCCCGGAGCTGACAGCATAATTTTTTATGCTAAGCATAATGGAACTTACAGAGTAATTATCACCGACCCTCTTTGTTCTCAGACATCTCCACCTTTCGTATTGAATCATTATCCTTCGGTACTTCCTATTATTCAAGTTAATGGTGCAATATTACCTTGTACAAATGATAGTTTGGAGTTATTACTGGGAAGCTATTACAATAATTATTTGTGGTCAACAAATGAGACATCTAATAGTATTTGGGTTAGTCAAACTGGTTATTATACTGTAACTGTAACCGACAATTATAATTGTGTGATTCCTTCACCGGTTTACACTGTTAATACTTCGTTTCTTCAACCTCCGGAAGTTTGCATAGTTGGCGTTGACACTAATAATCATAATAGAGTTATTTGGGAAAAACCACCAACAACTTTAATTGATTCATTCTTTATTTACAGAGAAGGAACAATTACGGGGCAATATGATAAAATTGGAACACTTCCTTATAATGCTCCGGGAATTTTCTCCGATATTAACTCAAATCCACAAGTCAGAGCATACAGATATAAGTTGGCAGCAAAAGACACCTGTGGTGGACAAACCCTGCTTAGCGATTATCATAAGTCCATTCATCTTACAATAAATGCAGGTTTGAATGGAGCATGGAATCTAATCTGGGATGGATATGTCGGGTTTCCTTTTGGTTCGTATATAATTTATCGGGGAGTAACAACTTCTAATATGACTTTGTTAACTCAACTTCCAAGTACTTTGAGTTCATATACTGATTTGAATCCACCAACTGGAACTATTTATTACCAAATAGAAGTTC
>JAIPBB010000258.1 GCA_021739805.1 Saprospiraceae bacterium
TATGATATTGATGGAGATAATTAAAAATGATAAACTTTTGTGCGTACATCCTAATTATTGAGCTTTATTTTGCATAATTTGTTGTGATTTTACCCTAAAATATTCGTTAAATGAACTGTTTTCATTCCTATTTTGCAAAATATTTCACTTTTTAAGGGGACTTTAATGGTCAATAGTGGACAATAGTGGACAATTTCCAAATACCTATAATACTGTGTATATCAAACTAATAAAATTCATATTTTAGCTATCGAAAACAATAAATATATTAAGTGATATAGACATTTAAATGAAAGATAGATTCAATTTTTTTAATAAACCCGAAACCTTGACTTCTTTAGCTTCAAAATACGAAGTATCAGTGAAAACTTTTCGCAAATGGATTATACCAATTGAATACAAATTAAATATTGAGCATAAAAAGCCATTTACCCCGATAGAACTACGAGCAATCATAAACTTTCTTGGAGAATATGATATAGAGAAGGACAGTACAAGGGATAATTAATCCAAAAAAAATCTTATAAAACTATAATTGAGTTATTGATGCATCAAATACGGGAAGTGGGAGGCATCTCGCCTTCCACAGCATTTGTCTAGCTGTTACTGGTTTTTAAATTGCAAAATATTGCTATAGGAATAGAAGAGCTTCTAGAAGCAACATCTGGGAATATTCCTGCCTCCTTCCCCATGTTTCTAGCAGTTGCGAACATTTATAGGTGTAATATAGTATTAACAGGATTAAAGAAACATCCAGAGTAGAAATATGGAATATTTTCGCCTCTAGCTGCTTCCATTCATATTCACCTTCATTGATATTATTTACAGGAATTTTCAAACAATTGACAGAAAAACAGTAATGCTACGGAAACTCAAAAGAAACTTAGACGGGTTTTTGATAACCAAATAGAAGCCAAATAGTAAATTTGCACAGTTTATTACAGGATAGCATATACTGTCGGCAGGATTCAGCAGCCATAGACAGAATATAGAAACCTAATGCTGCTTTCTGGCATATTCACTTTCTTTGAAAATATATACAGGAAATATAATCCCAAACAGAAATAACATAGAATATTTACAGAAATTTTCAAACAATTGACAGCAAAATAATAATGTACCGGAAAGTCAATAGAAAATTAGGACAGTTTTATTGCAGCCAAAACGAAGTCAAATAGAACTCTTGTACAGTTAAACACAGGAATAGAAAAACTTCAAGAAGTCATATTTGGAATATTCCCGCCTCCTTCCTCATGTTTCTAGCAGTTGCAGACATTAAGTAGGAGTAATAAAGTAGTAATAGGAACTAAGAAACATCCAGATTAGCAATATGGAATATTTTCGTCTCCCACTACTTCCTTACATATTAGCCTTCATTGACATTATTTACAGGAATTTTAAACTCTAACAGAAATACTACAGAAAATTAACAGGAATTTTCAAACAATTGACAGAAAAACAGTAATGTTACGGAAACTCAAAAGAAACTTAGACGGGTTTTTGATAGCCAGATAGATGTCAAATAGAACTCTTGAACAGTTAAATACAGGAATAGAAAAGCTTCTAGAAGCAACATCTGGGAATATTCCTGCCTCCTTCCCCATGTTTCTAGCAGTTGCGAACATTTATAGGTGTAATAAAGTATTAACAGGATTAAAGAAACATCCAGAGTAGCAATATGGAATATTTTCGCCTCTCGCTGCTTCCCTTCATATTCACCTTTATTGATATTATTTACAGGAATTTTAAACTCAAACAGAAATATTACAGAAATATACAGAAATTTTCAAACAATTAACAGCAAAATAGCAATACACAAGAAGCTCAATAGAAACTCAAACGGTTTTTTATAGCCATAAAGAAACTAAACAGAAACATTGCACATTTATATACAGGATATTGCGTATAGTCGGAAGGATTCAGCAGCCATAGACAGAATATAGAAACCTAATGCTGCTTTCTGGCATATTCACTTTCTTTGAAAATATATACAGGAATAATAATCCCAAACAGAAATAACATAGAATATTTACAGGAATTTTCAAACAATTGACAGAAAAACAGTAATGCTACGGAAACTCAAAAGAAACTTAGACGGGTTTTTGATAACCAAATAGAAGCCAAATAGAAACATTGCACATTTAAATACAGGAATAGGAAAACTTCCAAAGGTTACATCTGGAATATTCTTGCCTCCTTCCGCAATTTTCTAGCAACTGCGAACATTAATTAAAGGCTTGTCATTTCATCAAATGAATGAACTGCCTTTTTCCACAGCCATTCATAAATTTGTTTTGCTCTGAAAGGCTTTTCATTATTATCTTTTAGAAAGATAGTGATTTCTTCGATAGAAATTTGTCTTATGTTCTTCTTTTCTTGAGGATTCACGGGTGCAAAATTAGTTAAAATAATGATTGGTTGAATAATAATAGATTTCCGTTTAATTTTAAATAGATGGAACCATTATAATATTGCTAACTTACTTTTTTTTGAGAATTAGTTAATGCTTTAAAATTAAAAGAATACCACCAATAAAACAAGATATAGCTTAAGAATATAATTTTTTTATTAATAATGTTGTTCATTAAAATAATTGTTATTAACTTTACGTTACTTTTTTGTTTATATATTGACTTTCATACTCTATTTTCTCAATAACTATATATTAACTAAAGTTTGAAATCTTAATAATTAATCATTATAGCGGACTCTAATATGTTAAAATCCAGCAAATATAATTCTGAAATAAATTTAATATTTAGTATAAACCCCCTTAACTTAATTGCATTATGAACATAGGTATTCCAATTTACAAGTTCGCAACATTACGAAACCCAACTAATGTTGTAGTTCCTTCAGATATTGTAAAAATTCAGCCAGACACCACTTTAGTATCAGATTTAATAACTATTAATGAAAGTGCAGATAGTGATGCTCAAAAACTTAGCGATTTTAATGATAGATTGCAATTGTTTATTGAAGCTGGTGATTTTATTAAAACAAAATTAGAGTTTGACACTTTAAAACCAGTTCAAGATGCCACTCCCACTCAAGATGTTATCGATCTTTTATATGACAACATACTTGTTCGAACATTAACAAAGTGTTCAACTAATCTCTTGTATAAACTTATTGTTGAACAACTGAAATCCATTTATATTGCCGTAAATAGTTTAGCAGCAGATACAGAATTTAGTATTATTATACCCGAACGACTGATTTTTACTTTTGCTAATTTCCCTGACACAGGAGATGAACTAACAGCCCCGGATTCAACAGAACAATTGGCAATTCTAGCTGAACTACAAGAACTACATGAAGTTGAAAAATTGCTTATTAAAGCACGTAATGAAAATGTCATTTCATTTGAAAGTGGTGCTGAAGTTATTGTAAAAAACACCGAGTTTTCAAAAATTACATCAGCTTTAAAAACAAGCTCGATTTCTGTTAGTGATGCTCAATCTGTAGTTGATACAAAAATAGCTACACTTACAACAGCCGAAGAAGCAACCAAGACATTTTATAAGGATTATGATAGTGCTGAAGCTACAGCCACAACAGTTAGTGCTGTAAGAAGCGATAGTCCTATTGGAGTTGTTGCAGTAAAACAACAATATGAGGAACTGAAGCGTAAGCTTACCAAAGCAGCAACTGATGGTGTTGAAACTATTGAAGATACTAAAACTGTATCTACAACAAAATATGCTTCAATACTAACAACTTTTGAAGAAAGCTCACTTACGATTGAAGCAGCCGAAGAACTATTAAAAGAATCTATGGAAACTGCTTCTAGGGAGTTCCATAAATTAGCTAATAATAAAAAGTTTAGTTTAATAGGAGATCGATGGGTTGAAACTTCAAGATTTGCAAGCAGAGATGTTACTAATACATCTGGTGGAATAATGTCACATCCTAATGATTGTACTCTTAAAACTCCTTTTCAAATTGCAGATTTAAAAGTGATTGAACAATTATCGGTGGGGTATTTGCCCGGGGAAATAGCCCATATCAATAATACTCAAGCAGGAGAAACCAATACCAGGGTAACACGAAGATTAAAGAAGGTTGATAGTTATGAATCTCTTATAACCGATGAAGAAACTTTTAAAGAAACCGACACTCAATCAACTGAAAGATCTGGGATGGAATCCGAAGCATTTAAAGCTCAAACCGAAGCAAGTTCATTTAACATTGGTGCTTCTGTTTCCGGTTCTTATGGACCAATATCAGCAACAATTGATACAGGGTATTCAAATTCAAGTTCAACTACAAATGCAAATAGCAATTCGCAATATCAAGCAAAAGAAATAGTGCAAAATATTGTTGAAAGAGTAAGTAACCGAGTTCAGACTGAAAGAAGTGTTAGAACAATTGAGGAATTTGAGGAAACAGTTACACATGTAATAACTAATATAGGAGAAGGTACAAAATCATATGTTTACAGATGGCTTAATAAGTTAGTTAAAGCAACATTAAAGAATTATGGTAAAAGACTAATTTTTCAATTTGATATTGCTCATCCTGCTCATTATTACTTAAAACGGGCAATAAATGATATACCAATTTTAAACTTACCTCCTGACCCAAGAGAATTATCAATAGATGGAAATAAAGTTTTGAAATTTGAAACTATTTCACGTGATAATTATTTAGCATGGGGAACTATTTATAAAGTCGAATTACCTCAACCACCTCAACATAGTATAATAATTTCTGATTCGATAAATGGAAAAAACGGATGGCTTGTTGAAGGAAAAGTAATACCAATAGACAAAGGCTATAAATGTTCAACAGCTGAAGTAACTATAGCTTTCCCTAATGTTAATTCAAATAGTAATATAATGTTTTTACTGGGAAATGATGGTTATTATTCAATTGACGGTGGAGAACTTCTTTGGAGTCCATTAACAGTTTACTTAAATGGTGAAACTGATAAAATTCCATTAACTGTTATTCAACATAGAGATGGTTTTATGCTTCATGTTGAAATTAAATGCGAACTTACTGAAAATGCATATAATGAGTGGAAAATTAATGTATTCAATGAAATTGTTAATGCTTATGATAGATTAAAAGCAGAAGCTGAAAGCGAACAATCTTCGTTTAATCCTAATTTACCCGGGTTGCATCCAATGAAGAAAGAGAAAGTAATGAAAGACGAATTGAAGAAGGAATCTATTCGTAAAATGTTTAGATGTAATCCATTTTGGGTAAATGATAATTATATTGTAGGCCAGGAATACACTCCAAATTGCTGCTTAGATAGCACAAATGCTGAAAAGGCAAGATTTATTGAAAACACATTTGATTGGAACAATCTAACTTATGAATTATTTCCTTATTTTTATGCTGACAAAGATTGCTGGTCACAAATTCTTGATTTATCGGATAGCGACCCACGTTTTGAAGCATTTTTACAAGCATCTTATGCAACAGTCAGAGTTCCGGTATTTAGAGATACATTAAAAGAAATTGCAGCAATGAATTTTATTATGAACAACTCCATTGCAAACTATGAAGTATTACCTGAAACCATGGAGACAATTTTGGATGAATTAAAAAATAATCAACCAAGTTTGTTTACTTACGATTTGGATGGCACTGAAATAGCTGAACCAACAGATGTAATTGATTTAGGAATATTCCAATTACCAACAAGTTTAGTAATTCTTGAATGTGGTAATGCTAATGGAATTGTTCCAATAGGTTTTCCGCAAGAAGATGAGGAAACAACAGATATTTCTATTCCTAAACAATACTCTCCGGCTATTATTGCTGATACTTGTACACCATAAATAAACTTAAGAATTATGGGAAAATTAAAAATTGACGACCTCCATTATATTGTAATGGAGGGAGGCGGTGCAAGAGGAAACACTTATGTTGGTGCAATAAAAGCTTTAGAGAATGAATTTAAAAAAAAGCTTCTAAATGACACAAATATATCCTCACCTAAAGTTTCAGCGGAAAAATTAGCCCTTTTAAGGCAAACAAAAGATATAAATCAATTGCCACCAATGTCAATTATGGACTTTGAGGAAGAAGACAGTAAAGGTAATAAAATCCCACTAATTAAAGGGGTGGCAGGTTCTTCGGCAGGTGCAATAACATCTTTTGCGGTAGTTTTAGGTTTAAATTCTGATGAAATTACAACTGTGCTTGATTACAAATTCGAAAATTTTCTATCAAAAGAAGAAAAAATTGTTGGAAAATACCGAATGATTAATGACAAATCGGAGTTGATGATTGGTGAAGACGAAACAATTGGTGTGGATAAAGCTAAAGTGTTGGGTGGCAGCAAATCAGAACCTTTTTACTATTATTTGGATAAAAACAAAACAAACATAAGTGGAAAAGCTAATATAGCATTTAAACGAAGCTTTATTATTAATTTAGCTATTAAAGTAGTAATAGATGGTGTGATTAGTAATATTGAACAAATTGGAAGTGTTCTTTCAAAATTAAAAACTGGAAAAGAAAGCAAAACCGGGCTTGGAAAAGTGTGGGAAAAAATAGTAGCAAAAGGAAATCCAACTTTCTTTGGATTACGTGTTTTTTTCACATGGCTTATTAATTTTCTATTTTTTAGGTACATAACTAAAAAAAAATCACCAACAAAAATAGATGCGAATATCATTGGCAGTCTTTTATATGACAGGGGAATGTTTTCAGGTTTCCGTGTGCGGGAATTCTTTTACGACCTGATGATTTTTGCAGCTACTAGTGATACTCTTTTTCAGCGTAAGCTTATTGAATATTTCGATGGGAAAACTATAAATGTCACTGAAAATAAAACTAGTTGGACAACAAAAATAGAAATTAGTAAAAAAGACCTATCCTATGAAAATTTTAAAATAGGAAAACGTTCAGAAACAAAATTTAATGATGAAAATGTTAAAGCTATATTTAACCATCTTGAAAACCTTACATTTAGAGAGTTTTTCGAAATATGCGGAATAGATTTTGGTATGGGTGTTTCGAATTATACAAAGGGTTCGCCTGTGTATTTTTCTGATACTTGGACTCCTGATTTCAGAGTATTGGAAGCAGTTGCTGCTTCAATGAGTATTCCTCCTGCAATTCGTCCTCTCTATAATGAAGCTGATGTTTTTTTTGAATTAAGTGATGAAAAGCAAGAAAATCCATATACAATTAAATTTCCCAGGAAAATTACCAACTTTAAATTAGATGTTGAAGTAAACGGGATTAAAAAGGAATTTGTTAGTAAAGATGGGAGTTTCTCTCAATCAGACTACAATTTATACGAATATATTGTAAAAAAAGCTTTACAATTAGATTTACTGGAAAAGAAATCAACAACTATTGAAGGAGAAGAAATTCCTGTTAATCCTAATTTACAGGATATTTATATTGACACTAATAATTTAATTGATTTAAACACATTTTTGCCTAAACTATGCAGGAAAGCTATTGGTATGAGAGATAAGAATAATAGCACAAAAAGAATTATTGAATCCTTAAAAAATAATACTATAAATGTAGGCATTAACACTTATAAGGTAGATAAAGATTTACTTAATTTTTATTATAATGCCCAATATAAAGGATTGCTTTTAGATGGTGGTTATTATCATAATATTCCTTACAACTATTTTAGAGATAAGGGAGATCCAATCATCCTTGATAATGTATTAGCACTAAAATTAGATAGAAGTTTTCCGGCACAATTTATGGAAAGAATTAATATTGCTTTGGCTGATTATAAAAATAAAGTTGAAAAAATACAACAAAATGTTGAAGAGGAATTATTAAAAATCTCTAATAATCACTCTTACACTG
>JAIPBB010000259.1 GCA_021739805.1 Saprospiraceae bacterium
AGATGGTTTCACTTTTGATGAGATTAATGTTTATAACGACTCGGCGGTGACTTATGCTTCAATTCCATATTCAACAGGCTTTGAAACTGGTTTTGATAATAGCTGGAGAATTAAAAGCACTTTGTCTTGCGGAAGAATTGTTGCTACATCAACTAAAGCTCCACATCTTGGAAATTATCATTTAACAATGGATGCCTCATTAGGCGGAGCTTATTATACAAACCAGGCGAAACTACATTTGGATTTAAGTAATGAAAGTGATGTTCAGCTAAGTTTTTGGTGGAAAGATTTTGGTGATGAAAATCATACTGAAGATGGAATTTTCTTCTCTGATGATGGAGGAAATAACTTCGTTAAAGTTTTATCGCTTCAGGATACAAGTCATTTCTGGATGCAGAAAAACTTAAATATTGATGCTCTTTGTCAGGCTAATAATTTGAGCCTTTCAAGCAATTTTGTAATTAACTTTCAGCAATACGATAATTATGAAATTGGAGCTGATGGCTTTGCTTTTGATGATATTGAAGTAAATTCAACACCAAAAGCATTTATCACAATCGAGCCTTATGTTTTTAATTATAAAGTTGATACAGGGAAAATTTATTATGATACTACAAATATTATTAACACAGGAAATAATACTCTTTATGTTCAGTCAGTTCAATTTCAATATCCCTTTTCCTTCACGCCCACAAATTTTTCAGTTTTACCGGGAGACACAACTCAAATAGCCATAAAATTTGCCCCGGATTCTGTTAAAAGCTATATGGAAATGGCTTATGTGGCTAGCAATGCTGTTAGCCAGATTGATTCAATTTATTTCTATGGCAGAGGAATGGACAGAAGAATGTATGCCGATGTAGATACTTTGAACTTTGACTCAATAGTTTTATTTGTTTGGGATACTATGGAATTTCATGTTTTTAGTGAGGGGACTGATAGAATCAAGGTAACTAATGTTACTGTAAATTCTCCATTTAAGCTATTGAGTGGTACTTCATTTAACTTGGATCCTAATGATGATACTATAACTGTTAGAATTCTAGTTCGTCCTTTATATGTTGGTACTTTCACTGACAATATTAAATTTGAAACCGATGCCGATGATTATTATGTTCCAATTGTCGCTAATGGAGTTAGTCAAGCTTCGATTAATGAAATAGACAATAAGCTTAATGTTGAAATATTCCCAAACCCGGCAAAAGACAAATTCTATATTGAACTAAATAATGAAACCGAAGTTCAGTTTAGATTAATTGATGTTTTGGGACAGATTATTACTGATAAAACTTTGAATAAAAGCCAGTATATTAATATTGAAAATCTTGCAAGCGGAATTTATTATATAGAAGTTTATTCGAAAGATTCGGAAAGCAGAATGCTTGAGAAGTTGTTGGTGGAGTAGATGTCAGTTAGCTTAATCAGTAGGCAAAAGGCAAAATAAGGGTAATCAGTGTTCAAGATGCAAGATACAAGATACAAGATGCAGGATACAAGATACGAGAAATGAGCAACCAGAAACGAGAAACGAGAAACAAGCAACGAGAAATAAATAATGAAATTAATCGCAGACAGCGGTTCAACAAAAACCGAATGGAAGTTAATTGATAAAGGACAAATCTTGAATTCTTTTATCACCATTGGTATGAATCCATATTTTATTAAATCTGATGAAATTCATACTGTTGTAGAAAATATGATTACTCCTTTTATTGATAAATCTCAAATTTCTGGCTGTTACTTTTATGGCTCAGGATGTCTTGCTGAAAATAATAAACTTATCGTTAATGAAGCTCTGAGTAAATCATTTGGAAATGCTAAAATTGAAGTTGAAACTGATATTGTTGGAGCAGCAAGAGCATTATTTCAAAAATCAAAAGGAATTGCCTGCATACTTGGAACTGGTTCAAATTCCTGTTTATATGATGGAGAAAAGATTATTGAAAGCGTTCCATCACTTGGATATATTTTTGGTGATGAAGGGGGAGGAGTGCATATTGGAAAAAAGCTTATTACTGCCTTTCTGCATAATGATTTACCAAATGAAATTTCCGAAAAACTTATATCGGAATTTAACTTAAACAGAGAATCAATATTAAATTCTGTTTATAAAGAAAAATATCCAAATCGTTATCTGGCTTCGTTTAGTCATTTTATAAAAGACAATATTGACAATTATTATATAGAAAATATTGTAAAAGAATCTTTTCGTGATTTTCTAAAATTCCAAATATCAAAATATTCAGATTTTCAGAAAACTCGAATTAGTTTTATTGGTTCTATTTCTTATTATTTTAAAGAGCAATTAAAATATGTTTTAAATGAATCCGGTTTGGAGCTATTTAAAGTTATGAAATCACCAATGGATGGATTGGTAGAGTATCATAGTTGACCTACTATATATCCGAAATATAAAGGTTTAAGAGTCGAATGAAATTCAGTAATATACATATAGGAAAGAAGACAGAAGTCGGAAGACAGAAGAAAAAATTCAATAATACTTCAAAACGATTAAAACAAAATAGAGGAGATAAACAATATCAAAAAACAGTATTTAGTTTAAAGGATATTTCAAGAAAATTATTGTTTTTTGCAAGTTGGCTGGGCTTGTGCAAGCTTAACTGTTGATAATCCTAGAACAATCTTATGAGCTTTGTTTTTTAGTAGTTTAATCCAAAAGCCCAAAGAGGTATTACATTTAAGTAGCCAAATTCAATAGTATCCTTTACAACAAATGATTTTCCATCTTTCTCAATTTGTTTTTGTTGTTTATTTTTACCACCAACTTCAAAAGTATAATCACCAATAACAAAATCAGCGTTTTTAGAAGAAATCACTTTATTATTCAACCGCATTTGGTTAAAGAAAAAAGTTTCTCGTAAATTCCCAGTGTTTGATTTTTCTCCAGCCAAATTAAAAACGATATTAGTATTATCTAAATAAACTTTATCAACTTTTCCCAATCCACGAATACCGGTTGTTTCATTTCGCAATTGCATAATAAGTCCGGCTTTTTCCATATAAGTAAAATAATCATCTAAAGAATTTCTACTCACATTAATAATTTCTGAAATCTTAGAAAAATTAGGTTTAAATGGTGAGCTTTCAGCAATAATTGAAAGCAATTGTTTCAGTTTACGACTTGTTCCAACATTTAAGTTTGCATATTGAGGAATATCTGTTTCAAGTGTTTGTACAATGATTTGCCCTAAACGTATATTCAAGTCGTTTTCATTTCCAAAAGGATAGTATCCATTTTGCAGATAGTCATTAAATAATGGTAGCGGATGTTTAATGTTTTCAAGTTTTACTTCATTATTGATTATTTGTTCTAAGGAATAAACTTCGATTTCGTGATTATGAAAATAATTTAAATATTCCCTGAATGAAAGTCCATGCAATTTATAGATTAATGCTCGACGACTCAGGTCAGCAGAACCTTTAAGTATGTCAAGAACAGAAGAACCGGTAAATACAAGCTTTAATGTAGGATATGAATCATAAATATTTTTTAATTCACGAGACCAATCCTTGTATTTGTGTATTTCATCGATAAACAAACACTCTCCTGCATTTATATAGAAATCATCAGCTAATTCAACAAGTTTATTTTCACTAAAATACATATCATCTGCTGATACATATAGTGTTTTCTTACTGTTTAAATTTTCTTTGATATACTGAAGAATCATGGTTGTTTTTCCAACACCACGTGGACCAATAATCCCAATCATACGACTATCCCATGAGACTTTTTCGTACAAATAACGTTTAAAATCTGTTGTTGTATTTTGTAAAAGCGTTTCAAATTTCTGATATAGTGTTCTCATTGCTTCAGTAAATTATTTTCACAAAAATACAAAAATGCACAACACTATCAATAATTATTTTAATTAATGCTCAATTAAAAGTGCAAAGTATCGAAGGTTCACTATTGCCTTTGCTCTTGGATTTTTCTTCAAAGGCAGCTTCGCCAATTTTTCAATAGTAATACTTCATATATTGAGTATTTCAAATTAATTGGCTGTTGATATAACTTAACAATAGTATTACTAGGCTTTTGAGCTTTCAAAAGCAATATATTCATGATTTAATATTTCAGAAGGAATAAGCTACAAACTTGCTAAAGCCAAATCGTAATTAGGCTCTTCGATAATTTCAGCAACTTGTTCTGTATAAATGACTTTAGATTCAGTATTTAGTATAATAATACATCTTGAATTTAATCCGGCTAAAGGACCATCAATAATATCCAAACCGTTATCTTTTCCAAATTGTCCAGTTCTAAAATCAGATAACATTATTACATTTTCAATGCCTTCGGCTCCACAAAATCTGCCCTGAGCAAATGGTAAATCCCTTGAAATACATAAAACACTAGTGTTTGTCAGGCTAGCTGCAGATTTATTGAAATTACGTACCGATGCAGCACATGTTCCGGTATCTATGCTTGGAAAAATATTTAACACTAAATTCTTTCCTTTAAAATCGTTTAGTGTTTTTACAGATAAATCAGTACTAATTAATACAAAGTCTTTTGCCAAATCTCCAATTTTTGGTAATTCACCACTTGTATTTATTTCGTTTCCTTTTAGTTTAATTTTTGCCATTTTTATTTGATTTTGTTTTTGCGAATATAGTTGTTTTTATTCATTTATTTATAAAAGCCACAATATTTGGAATTCTGTTTTTTGTGCTTTAGGCTCGCGGATTTTTTTGTATCGGCAGCTTTGCCATTTTCTCAATTATTATACTAGGGAAGTCAAATTCTTCGGTAATTTTTCCGTAAAGCAAATAAACTCCACGTCCTTTAAATGGATATTGTTTTAATGAATTTGGGAAAATGTATTTTTAATTATTCAGATTTTCAGAAAACACCAATCGGTTTTATTGGTTCAATTGCTTATTATACCGATGTGAATTAATTAACAGTCCAAATCTAATATTAAATATTGTTTCACACGGCATTAACCATTGTAAAATTCAAAATGTCCTTTGGTAATTTTGAATTAACAATTGGTATTATTTTAAAGAGCAATTAAATGATGTTTTAAATGAATCAGGTTTGAATATTTCCAACATAATGAAAACGCCAATGGATGGGTTGCTTGATTATCATATACTAAACTGATAGTCAATGAACTTGTCTTATTAAAATTACAGCAACAAGATTAACACCTAAAGCTATGCCCCAATTTCCCCAAACAATACCTTGTTTGATTTTCTTAGCCTTTTTGGTATAACCATTATAATAATCGACATTTTTCATCAAGTCTGTATTTGGATAATTTAAATTTTTATCTTTAATTGTTGCTGATGAGCAAGAAATAGCGGGTATTAGTCCAATAAGTGGAGAGGCTAAGCTTACTAACAATGTTCCGGTTCCGGCTCCTGTATATCCAGTATAATATTTTCTAGCATCTGATTGTCCTTTGATATAGAGTGCACTGCTTGATAGCTTAGGAGTAACAGTAGCTTCAGGCTTTTTTTCTATATTAAAAATGTCTTTTGTGCCGTTTTCATAACAAATCATTATTACGTCTGATTTTAAAATTATAAAAAGCGGACCATCCTGATTGTCAAATCTTTTATATTTAATTTCTGTAGGAGTTACTTCAAGTACTTTTGCTTGAATATTTTCATTTGTTTTCATTTTTATTGTGTCTTGCGAAAAACACAGATTTAAAGCAAAAATGAATATTAAAACTGTTAGGATGATTGTTTTCATTTTGATTTTGTTACTTTTGATTTTAATGTTTTGTTATGAATATTTCATTCTTTTTCCCACCATGGTACGAGTCCAAAGTCGGTTAGAACTTGACAAATATTTCCAAACTTGTCATAGCCGACATATGTAGCATAGCATCCGTCTCCATATCCTGTTGAAAATGTCGCTAAATTGTGCCCTTCAAAGTCATATGTGTAACCTTTATATTCATTTTCTTCAGCTTTAATAATGAATACCAAATCCCACATTTTTTGGTCAAATTTGGCTGCAACAATATTCGCTATAGAATCAATGAATATTCCAGTTCCTGCATCAACTCCGTAGCAATAGAAACTTGAATCAGCTAATGGTATTGGCTCTTGTCCTGGTTTTAGTGCGAATTCCCATTTTACTATAGATGACTCCGAGAACAGTATCCTACTAAACGCTACTCTTTCATCATTGTTCATCTTAGCCATGGCTAGTTGAACAGGAAATTTTCCAATTGGAAAAAGATGCTTAAAAGCAGTCGATTCATGCATTACTATTGGATCACAAGCTATAAGTTTCCCAGATTCAATTTTTATTCTACCTGCATTATATATGTAGAATGAACAATCTAGGTGTTTTCCTTTGTATTTTTTTCCATTTATATAAGCAGATTGAAAAATTTCCGGAAAAGTGAAATCTGATGAAGAAGTATCAGTTGAATAGTCAGAAATATAATCAATTTTCTTCACTTCGTTTCGTTCTTTAACTCCTTCTGTACCCGACTGATTTATGCAGCTTAGCGATATCAACAAAAGTGGCAAATATTTGATTAGTTTCTTTTTCTTTAGATTACGCATAACTTGTATTTAAAACTATTAATGCTTTATATCCACTCACAATTATTTAGATAAAAATTAGCTTCCCCAAAGATAATAAAATATATTAATGAATTAAATTTTAAAGTTTACTGAATTTAACTTACTGGCTATAGTTTGAAGTTGGCAACAATATTTCCTTCAAAAAATAACCTAAATTCTCATCCATAGGGTAAAAATTTCCCGTATTTACACCAACACCAATAGGATAAATTGAAGTTGGCGTGATTGAAATCCCACTTAATGAATAGAAAACTGAACTTCGGTTTTTATCTCCATGCAATTTAATAGTTGTTCCCGTAAATCCCCCAATATTAAGTCTCAATGTTGCTCCATCAGTGTTTTGATATTCGAAAAACTCCAATGATCCTATTAAGACAGCTTTCTTATTAAGCTTTACTTTTTGTAAACTCTTTGTTTTAGGATTCAGTGAACCAATAATAAAAACTTTGTTTTTTTGGTAAAGATTATAGTTTTCTTCTAAATAGGATTCAGATGTAGAATAAATTGATAAAATCACGAATGAAGAGTCATTATCAACATTTAAACTTTTACTTTCAATTCTAAATGAGTTGGCTCCATTATTATTAGAAAAATTCTTGAATAATGCGAAAAGGTCTATTAAAGTGGTTTTTTTTGTGAATTTGAATGTTCCTTTAATTATTGCAATTTTCATACTTTTCGATGACTCCAAATTATTATCCAGATAATGAAATTCAGTTGGTTTAGTGGTTGGATTATAAGTTACAAATCGTTCCAATATCTGAATATTCTGACAAAATGAATTTAATGTCATTAATAAAATAAATGAGAGAATTAATTGTTTTTTCATTTCTTGTAAACTGTTGTTAGATTATTTAATAACAAAATTAATTCTTCTTAAAAATAAACCTTTCCCTACCATCCATTGCTCGCCAAGTTGGAATTTCCATCAGTAAGTATATTTCATTTTGAAATAAAAATATATATGCAAGCTTTCGGATTTCCTTATCTTCAACATCTAAAAATATTATTCTTCCAGATTTATTCAATGACCAGCTTCCATTCCAGCTTTTTCTTTCATAAGGTGGGTTCTAAAAATTCATTTTTTCTCTTTAGATTTAAAAAAATCACAGAACCCATTAAACGATTTTCTTAAATCATATCAAAATTACAATATTAATTTTAATTATCACATATAAAAAGTATCTTTTTTTAAACT
>JAIPBB010000260.1 GCA_021739805.1 Saprospiraceae bacterium
AAAAATTCGGAGCAAAAAACAGCTGCGAATTGGTTTTTTGTGGTTGTAAACTGGATTTGATATGAAAAATCCTCTTTTTAGAGGATTGACAGCAATATTATTTCTGTATAAATTGCATTAAAATTAAATCCTAAAATCATTAGCAAAATAGAAAGTAAAGAAAAATGAGAAAAAATAACTAATAAAGAATATGTATGAAGCTTAATTTAATCTCTATTTAAATTCAAAACACCAAAAGTATATTCAACAAGATAAAACCTTTATTCATGAAAAAACTAACTTTTTTAATAATGCTAGCAGCATTTACATTTATGGCAAATGCGCAAATTAAAATTCATCCATCTAATGGAATAAGTATTGGAGGGACTGTTCTTGCTGATCCGGGAACTGGAAATATCCAACTACATGATAGTTGGAAAGTAGCATCTACAACTGCAGACCTTAAATTTTTCACTGCTAATGGATATTTAAAATTGACGTCAACATCAGGAGCAAATCTGATACTTGATAGCGATAGACCAACTATTGAATTTTTAAAACCTATTAAAACGACTACTGCCCTAGGTTTTGGTAATAGTTGGAATTTGGAACCAAGCTCTTCATCAATTTTTACATTTGATGGATCTTACGGTGATTTAACAATAAATGCCTCTTCAGGACAAAATCTTAAACTTGATAGCGATAGACCAATTATTGAATTTTTAAAACCTATCAAAACAACTACAAGTTTAGGTTTTAGTAATAATTGGAATTTAGTATCTGCCTCTAATACAAATTTAACAATCGATGGGTATTACGGAGATATAACATTAAGCGCATCAACCTCAGATTATTTTGATATAGGTACAAATAAAACATTTATTGGCTTTACGAAACCAATTAGAATAGAAAGTCTTGAATTTAAGGGATCAACAAACTCTACTTATGCAAATTTAACGATGAGTTCAAACTCAACAGGGTTTCAATTCAATACAGATAAGGGATTTATTAGATTTGGGAAATCCGTTGATATCAATGGTTTTAAATTTGAATCTGAAGGAATGTATACGGGATATATGACCATGAATACAGGCCCGACACCATATTATACTTTTAATACTGATAAAACTTATTTTCAGTTTAATAAGTCTTTACGTGTAAACGGATCTGTAAATCTAACTTCTGATATTAGTCTTAAGGAAAACGTTATAAAACTAAAAGATTTAGGTTCTTCATTGGATAAATTAATAACACTAGATGGAATATCCTATAACCTTATAGCTGATGAACTGAAAACAAAGCACACTGGTTTTTCAGCTCAAGATGTTCAAAAATTATTTCCCGAATTAATTGAAGGAGAAGAAGGTGATTTATCATTAGATTATATTGGATTAATACCTCATTTGGTTGAGGCAATAAAAGAACAACAGGCTGAAATTGATGAATTGAAGAAAAGTCTTAAAATACTTCTACTTGAACCAATTAAATAATAGATGGAATGACATACTTAAAAATTTCCTTAATCATAATAGGGTTTTTTACAACTGTTACTGGAATTAGTCAAAGTATTAGTGGCCCCACAAGTGTTGATTTTAATGATACTGATTTATATAGCAATTCTCAAACAGGAATACCTGGGTTTTCGGAATATTATTGGAATATTATTGGAGGAACAGAATTGGCCGGGTCAACCGAAACTCAGGTATCAGTAAAATGGGATCAACCCTGCTCTGGACGGGTAGAAAAGTGGGCTAGTATTCCGAGTAATGGTGAGGATGAATTATTCCTAGGTTTAAATGTAGCAGTGAATAATATTCCAGTTATCAATTACGTTTTTGACAATTCTGGTAATCGGACCAATAGAAATATCATCTATTTAAACTCTACTACGATTAAAAAGAGTGCGGGAGGAAACGGGGATTATGGATCTGAACAGGAAAAATATATGGATGAAGTTGGTGATTTAATAGTGACTATTTATCCTAATCCAACTCAAAGTGAAGTTAATATCTTCCTTGATAATTATAATTCTGAGGTAGAGTATTCGATTTCAGTATTTAATTTACATGGCGGCCTTATTAAGGAAATATCTGAAATTCAGCAAGCTAATATAATTAATTTATCAGACCAACCAGATGGAGTGTATATTATAACTGTTTCTTATGGACAGAATATTAGTAGGTGGAAAATAGTTAAAGATTAATAAATTCTGGCTTATTATAAAATTTATGATAAAATTCCCTTAAATGAAATATATGAAACTGTCATTTACTGTAGTCCTTAGTTTGATTCTCCTTGCAACAATAAAAATATCTGCACAGGATAAAGTTTTAAATTTAGATTCATCTGATTCTGGCGCAAAAGAATATATTGCTCGAGATGAGATTAATTTCCTTCCAGGGTATAGCTGGAATGGCTCTTCCAGTGAAACTCTCGAAGCCAAAATTGATCGAGAATTAATCTGCGAGAATGAACCTATTCCTTTTTATAATACTCCTAATCCTGCGACGAGGCAAATAGACAAGGAATTGACGGTTGGAACTATCCCTGGATCAGTAAACGTATCAGCAAGTGGAGGCGCAACCTATCAGATACCAATTTATACTCCCCCAGGAAAGGATGGTGTTCAACCTCAAATCTCAATTGGATATAATAGTCAAGGAGGAAATGGAATTCTGGGGATGGGATGGGGACTTTCAGGACTTTCGGCAATCTCACTTGTAAGTTCTAATTATTACTTAGATGGTACATATGATGGAGTTTCCTTAGGCCCGAACGATCAATTTGCTCTTGATGGTAATAGACTAATTCTTGAAAGTGGAGCCCATGGATTTGGAACTGCTACTTATAATACTGAAAGTGAAACTTTTTCAGATATTATAATCCTGGTAAGTCCTCTAACCGGTAGATATTACTTTCTGGTTACTACTCGCGATGGAACCGTAATGGAATATGGGTATACGCCTGATTCCTACGTTGATGTCGATATTGAGGGTCAAACATTTAGTAAACCATATATGTGGAGACTTTCTAAAATTACAGATGTCAATGGAAATTATATGAGCTTTGTTTATAATGAATTAAACAACGAATCATATATAAAAAAAATAGAATATTCTGGAAATGAAAACACCAATCTTATACCATATAATAGTATTGAATTTTTTTATGAAAGAAGGATAGATTTAAATACAAATTATCTTGGTGGGGCATCAATACCCTCGTCCGTATTACTATATTCAATTATTGTAAAGGCTGAAAACCAGGTTGAAAGAGAATATAAGCTTCAATATACAACCGATATTTACTCCAAATTAGTTCAAATAGATGAACTTAATTCTGATAATGAAAAGTTTAACTCTACAATTTTTCAATGGGATGAAATTAATCAAGAAACAAGTTGTAATGTCATATCAATTCAACAAGACAATGATGGAGATTTACTAGATAGATTCTGGACATCTGGTGATATGGATGGTGATGGTATTAGTGAAGTGATCTGCATTTTCAATTATAGCCCTTCTCTTGGAGACGATTTTTTGGTCATTCAAATGTTTCAAGCCAATGAACATGAAAATGGAATACCAACCTTCTCTTTACTACATGAAATCCACAGTGTTGCTTGTGGCTCTCAAGATCGTGAATTTTATCCTCGTATTATAGATAATGAACACGGTCTTATGTGCTCCGTAAATGGTGATAATAAGCCGGATTTAGTAATTCCTATATATTTCAATCCTGTTAACGGAGACCCTCGTATGGAATTTTACTTTTTTAATTATAATCAATATGATCCTGTAAATGATTTATGGGTGTATTTATCAAGTTCTGTTGAAAGTATGCCACCATTTATATTTAGCGATTTTAATATGGATGGTAATGATGATTTTCTCTATATAGAGAATGCACGTAATGAAAATTCAGTTTTTCATGGTGAAGTTTGGCTTATAGATCCTGTAACTTATGATTTTAGCAAAACAGACTTTGATATAGATGGATCCTATTCACCTGAAAGAATTATTCCAATAGACTTTAATGTGGATGGTTTAATGGATATTATGGTTTTGAATGAAAACCGCGGGTCGATTTATCGTAATAATGGAGGTTCTTTTACTTTTGATCAAAGTGATTATAGCATTAATAGTAATCAAAATTATATAGAATTTGGTGATTTCAATGGTGATGGAATGATGGATTTAATTCTTAATGAAGATGATACCCAAGATTGGAAATTCGCAATTAATAATGGCAACTTTGGTTTTTCATATATTGATCTGACAAATATCGATATGGAAGAGGAAAACTTTACCACTTATAATGACCATCAAGATGATTGTATAGTTACCGATTTCAACAACGATGGAAAGTCTGATGTGATTATTATTGACTCCAAATACATTCAAGATGGAAATGATCTTGATTTTTTCGAGGTTCAAATTGATTGGTTAGAATCTACAGGTTCTGGTCTTAATCTTGTTAAAACATTGTTCACTACAGATGAATATTATGCTCGTAATGAACTTAATATTCTTGGTGATTTCAATGGTGATGGCAGAATGGACTTGATTAATTATGGAGGACAATTAATTCTACCGATTGTAAATGATGATAATTGGAGAATTTATAGTGCCTTTAATGAAGGTTTTAATGAAGGATTGATTTCTTCAATTTCAAATGGCCTCGGACAAAAAACAAGTATTCAATACAGACCCTTGAGTTATGATCAAACACCTGAAGATGAAATGTTTTATCATAAAAATTATCTATCTACATCAACTTTTCCTGTTATGGATATTCAATTTCCTTTATACTCTGTATGGACGGTTTCAAATCCTGACGGAGTTGGAGGCGAAATGGTTACAGATTATTCTTATGAAGGAGCGAAAATTCATACTCAAGGGCGTGGTTTCCTTGGTTATGAAATTGTCATTAGTAAAAATCAACTTAGTAAATCAATTGTTTTATCTGAAATTGATGAGACCTATTATTTGCCATATAATACAAGTGTAAAAAAGTACTATTATAATAATGACAATAGTAATTATTACATACTCTCAACCACAGAAAATGATCCGCCTGAATTTTATGATTTGACCTCTAAGAGATACTTAATGTATTCCCCTAAAACTACTCAGACTGACAATAAAGGGAATATAAATATATCAGAGCAAGAGATTAATAGTAGCGGCTATCTGCTATCCCAAATAAACACAGTTAAAGAAGGAACTTCAACAATAAGTTCCGAAACCATAATTTATACGGGACATAATACTATGGGACAACCTGCAACTGTATCAAAAACATATTCACGTCCCCTTGATCCCCTTGAAGATGACTTTACAGAATCTACAAGTTTAACCTATAATACAAATGGTTCAATAAGCACAAGCATTCACAATGGAGTAATAACAGAGTATGAATACGATGAAACAATAAGTTTGCCTAGCTCTGTTACAATATCAGAATCAGGTATACCGGAAAGTGAAAGAGAAACTCTTTTCGATTATGAGGTAGGAAAGGAAAGGTTTTTGATTAAAGAAACCAATCCTTTACTAGATTATATAGAAAAAGAGGTTGACAAACTCGGAAACATAATCTTGAAGAAAGATATAAATGGATTGGTTACTGAATATCAATATAATGGTTGGGGGAAATTGATTAAAACGACACTGCCAAATCAACAAAAAATAACTTCAGAATTAACTTGGGCTGAAGGCGATGATTTGGATGTCAATGCTCTTTATACTGAAACAAGCTCTTTAGATGGCGTTTTTCTTGCTTCAGATTCTTATGATGAGGCCGGGAGTAGTTAGAAATAAAAGCCTGGGATTTGATGGGATAATATTCTATTCTGATAAAACATATAATGTGAAGGGGCAGGTTACCAAAGAAACGTCAATATATCCTTCCGATGGTTCTGAAAATCATTCAGTTTCTTATTCATATTATGATGATGGAAGAATTAAAAATCAGACTTTACCTGGCAATGTTGTAATTACAAATACTTACGATGGAAATAACATTGAAGTTAACTATAGTACCGGCGAAAGTTATTCAAAGGAGTATGATGCAACTGGATTACTAACCGAATCGACGGATCCGGGAGGGACAATATCATATTCCCATAAAAGCTTTGGCGCAGTTAAAAATGTTGAAGGACCGGGTGGGATAAGCACAATTTTTTATGATTCTTTTGGTAGACAGGTCACTTTGGATGATCCAGATGCAGGTAGCAGTAACTATACCTATGATATCTTTAATCAACTTGAAAGTCAAACTGACGCTAACAGTTCAACTAAAAGTATGACTTATGATAAGTTGGGGCGAATAAAAACAGTAACTTGTAATGGAATTGTTGATACATATACTTACGATGGGATTAATGGAAAAGGTATGCTCATGGGTATATCCAGATCTGATGGGAACTCAATTTCCTATGAATATGATGGCTTTCAAAGAGTAATTTCAGAGACAAAATCTGACGGAGTGAATACATTTACTTTTGAATATGAGTATGATCAAAAAGGAAATTTAATTGAAAAGACATACCCAAATGGATTTGAACTACAGTATACTTACGATGAATATGATCTACTGATTGAAATACGAAATGGATCAACACTAATATGGAGGCTAGATGATGTAAATGATAATGGACAAATTGAGGCTGCAACATACGGTACTAATCAAATTACCTATTCATATGATGCACAAAAAAGGTTAAATGGAATTTATGTTCCAGAAATAATTGATTTTGATTATATTTATAATCAAAAGAGCCAATTGGAATTCAGGATAGAGAAATATTATGTAATTGATGAAGAAGCCAATGAGGGAAGCTTTGAGGGAATCATTGAAAAGTTCTATTATGATGGTGTTAATCGATTAGTGGAAGTGGAAGTTGGAGGATCTACTGTGCTTTCAATTGCTTATGATCCAACAACAAATGATCGCATTAAATCCAAATCTGATTATGGCAATTATATTTATGAAAGTGAGGAAAATCACAAATTAGATTATGTAGTCCCTTATTCTGATGAATTGCCACCAGAACATGAAATTGAATATAATACAGATGGAAAAGTAACTTTGATAACAGAATATAATAATAGTGTTCCAGAAAAAACCCTTGACATTTTTTATGGCGTTGACGATCAAAGATTTAAAACAACCTATTCTTTTCAAGGGAGTGCTCAGTATTCCAGATATTTCTTTGCAGACTATGAGAAAGAAGTCCTTTCAGATAATTCTGAAAGACATTTAAATTATATATATGCTGGTGGTAGTTTAGTTGCAATCGTTGAACAAGTAAATTCAAATGAAGACCTTCATTATATATATGAAGATCACCTGGGTTCTATACGATGCATTACTGACGATAATGGAACGATAGAGGAGGCGCTTAGTTTCGACCCATGGGGAAACAGACGTGAACCCAACACGGGTGATAAGTACACTAGCACTCCTTCAAATCTTATGTTTGCCAGGGGATTTACAGGGCATGAACACTTGGATGAATTCAATCTGATAAACATGAATGGAAGGATATATGATCCTGATCTTGCGATGTTTCTGAGTCCTGATAATTATGTCCAATCTCCTGAAAATTCTCAGAATTATAATAGGTATTCTTATTGTTTGAATAAATGTATCAGCTGACCCCTACTCTGCAATTTTAGCATCATTTTTTGACTTTTCCAATAAGTTTTGATTTTCGATAATAGAGATATATTCTTTAACAAGGTTTTCTGACATTTTTGTAAAGAAAGAAATTTCCAAA
>JAIPBB010000261.1 GCA_021739805.1 Saprospiraceae bacterium
AGCTAAAATTGGCCAAAAGATTACTGAAAGAAAAATTAAACCTACAGTAAATCCTTCACTTTTTCCGAAATTCTTTGAAATTCCATTTAGCATCATAATACCGAAAATGATGTTAACTATTGGAATAAGAAACAAAAATATCCACCACCATGGTTTCTTAGCAACATTTAACATTACAATAATGTTGTAAATTGGAATCAGAATTGCCCATCCGGGTTGTCCAGCCTTATTGAAAACTATCCAATAAGAGATAATCATTAATGCTGCAATTAAAAAAGGAAAAATCATCATAATCATAATCTTAGGGTTTTAGTTAATAATTTGTTTATCTGCCTCACAAATGTATAAATTTTATATATAAAAACAAATTTTCTAAATAAAAATATTTTCTAAATAAAAAAGCCTGCTGTAAAAAACAGCAGGCTAACTTATTATAATTTTAAATTCGATAATGCAATAATGCGATAATGATGTAATGCTATAATGCGATAATGATGTAATGCTATAATGCTATAATAAAAAACAATTGAACAATCGAACAATTTATTATTACTCCAAACTCCCCACAACCTTTTCAACTTCATGTAGAATTTCGCAAGATTTTACTAATTCTTTCATTGCTGTGTGGTCGGGATATAATGGACGATCAATTTCTAAGAAATCAACATATTTTCTGATAATATCTTTTGCTTTTTGAACTCCTGCTCCAAAACTATATTCTTCTTTTCTAAAATCTAATGCTTGTGCGGCGGCCATCATTTCAATTCCAAGAATTCCATAAGCATTATCCATAATCTGGAAGTTTTTAATGGCTGTATTCATTCCCATCGAAACAAAATCTTCCTGGTCGGCTGCTGCCGGAATTGATTGAATTGATGCAGGAGCTGATAGAATTTTTTGTTCAACTATTTGCATGTCGGCTGTATATTGGCTTAACATCAAACCTGAAAACATTCCGGCTCCTTTAGTTAAAAATGCAGGTAAACCAACGCTTAAAGCAGGGTTGTTAAGTCTGTTCATTCTTCGTTCCGACATTACACTTACCATTGTAATTGCAATTCCAATCATATCCATTGGCAAACTTACAGGTGTTCCCTGGAAATTAGCTCCTGAAAGTTGTAAGTTTTTATCAGGGAAGAAAATTGGATTATCTCCAACTCCATTTAATTCAATTTCAACTTGTGAACGGGCATACACCAATGAATCATGAGCAGCTCCAATTACCTGTGGAGTTGAACGCATTGAATATGCATCCTGAACTTTACATTTTACTCTTCCTTCTTTAAGGTCGCCACCGTCAACACATTTGTTAATTGCATTTGCACTTCTTACAGCACCTTTAAATCCTCTAACTTCATGAAGTAATGGAGTGTAAGGTTTCATATTAGCTTTAAGTGCTTCTAAAGACATAGCTGCAGCAATCTCGGCTTGTTTTAACCAGTTGTTTGCATCAAATAGCATTAATGCACTCATAGCAGTTAAAAGGTTAGAACCATTAATTGCAGCTAATCCGTCTCTTGCATGCAAACCGGGTATTGGAATTCCGGCTTTATCCATAGCAACTTTACCATCAAGCAATTCACCTTTGTAATATGCTTTTCCTTCACCCATTAATAATAAAGCGATTTGAGACATTGGCGCAAGATCACCACTAGCTCCAACCGAACCTTTTTGACAAACAAATGGAATAACACCTTTGTTAAGCATGTCAACATAAGTTTGGGTTATTTCAAGTCTGCAACCTGAATTACCATGAGCATGAACGTTAATCCTTCCTAACATAGCTCCTCTTACATATTCGATAGGAGCAGGGTCGCCAATACCGGCTGCATGATTATAAATCAAATATTTTTGGAAATCCTGAACCTGATTATCATCCAAAACTACTTCCGAAAATTCACCAATACCTGTATTAACGCCATACATGATTTCACCTGCTTTAATTTTTCTTTCAAGCATCGCACGGCAAACATTAATTCTTTCTATTGCGTCAGGATGTAATTCAACTTTTTGATTATTTCTTGCAACATTGACAACATCTTCAATGGTCAAGCCTGCTCCTTTAATTATAAGTGTCATATTTTTTTTATTTATGGTTTTATTGTTTTATTGTTTTATTGCTAAATTGTTCTATTGTTCTATTGTTCTATTGTTCTATTGCTATATTGTTAAATTGCTAAATTATTATATCATTACATCATTACAGCATTATCGCATTGTCGCATTTAATCATTATCGCATTATCGCATTTAAGCATCAAAGGAATGAAAAAAAATTGTATTGCGAAATGACATTTGTATAAAAATGAATTCTAAATAAGAAAATGTTGATAAGTTTTTTCGTGATTATTTTATAATCTATTCTTCTTCTTAAAGTATTGAGATAGTTATTTGTACATGATTTAAAATATGACATTTGTCAGTTTTAATAATGAGAATTGAAATCAAAATACATATAAAATACTTTGAGTTAACTACTTATTTTATAATTTTATGAAAAATTAATTAGTGTTTGCAAGAAAACTACCCTGAATTGAAAATCAGCCTTTCCCCGTCCCTAAAGGGTGGGATGATTTTCAGTGAGTTCACCCTTTAGGGCTTGGGGAAAAACTCACTGAAAATCAAAATTTGTTGGGTTTTCTTGCAAACACTAATTATCAAAAAAACGTTTATGATAGGAAAAATATTAATAGCAAATAGGGGTGAAATTGCTGTTAGAGTGATGCGTACGTGCAAGGAGTTGAAGATAAAAACTGTTGCGGTTTATTCAGAAGCAGATAGAACTTCTTTGCATGTTCGTTATGCTGATGAAGCATATTTTATTGGACCTTCACCATCTGCTGAAAGTTATCTTATTATTGATAAAATTATTGATGTTGCAAAAAGATCAGGTGCTGACGCTATTCATCCGGGATATGGATTTCTTTCTGAAAACAGTGATTTTGCTGATAGATGTAAATCGGAAGGAATTATTTTTATTGGTCCATCCACTCATGCTATTAAAACAATGGGAGATAAAATCACTGCCCGAAAGGCTATGATTGAAGCCGGAGTGCCCGTTGTTCCCGGAGATAACGAAAATCTTTATGATGATGAAAAGGCCATGGAAATAGTAAAAAAAATTGGTTTACCTGTTATGATAAAAGCATCTGCCGGTGGTGGTGGGAAAGGTTTAAGGCTTGTTAAAACTGAAAAAGAAATTCTTCCTGCGATTAGAAATGCAAAGTCAGAAGCTATGGCAGCATTTGGAAATGACGATTTATATGTTGAAAAATATATTGTTTCCCCTCATCATATTGAGTTTCAAATTTTGGCTGATAAGCACGGAAACACTATTCATTTATGTGAAAGAGAATGCTCTGTGCAGCGGCGTCATCAAAAGGTTATAGAAGAGACTCCATCTCCAATAATGACTGCTGAACTTCGCGATGAAATGGGTGAAAAAGCCATTGCAGCAGCAAAAGCAGTGAATTATTGCGGAGCTGGCACAATTGAGTTTCTGGTTGATAATGATTTGAATTATTATTTCCTTGAAATGAATACCCGTCTTCAGGTAGAGCATCCTATTACTGAAAGAGTTATTGGAATTGATTTGGTAAGTGAGCAAATAAATATAGCAAATGGACTTGAACTTTCTCTAAAGCAGGAAGATGTCGTTCAAAGCGGACATTCAATCGAATGCAGAATTTATGCTGAAGACCCGGATAATAATTTCATGCCTTCTCCCGGAATCGTTCGGAATATAACTGAACCTTTGGGTTTGGGAGTTAGGACAGATGGATATGTTTATGAAGGTTATGAAATTCCGATTCATTATGACCCAATGATATCGAAGTTGATTGTTTGGGCAAAAGACCGACCTGAAGCAATAAATCGGATGAACAGAGTTCTTGATGAATATAAAATTACCGGAATTAAAACTACAATAAATTTCTTAAACAGAATTATGGATTGTCCTGATTTTGCTAATGGAACTTATGATACGGGTTTTATTGAGAAAAATTTAGATTTTTTACTTCAGAAAGAAGAATGTGATAAAAACTGTGAAGAAATGTCAATGATTGCGGCATTTTTAGAATACAATTCGTTCTTGCACGATTTGGTTCCACAAACCACATTCACTAATCATAAAAGTAAATGGAAGGAATTTGGTAGGAAAAAAGGGTTGATGAAACTATAAACGAAGCACCAAAAATCAAAAAACAAATAACAAATAAATTCCAATATAGAAATACTAAATATCCAAACATAAAACGGAATTTGTAAAGATGAATTATTTGAAATTTGAAATTTGGAGTTTGAAATTTAATTGATATTTGGATATTGTGTTTTGGAATTTTTCATTAGTTAGTATATCAGATGTTTGAGTCTGAAGTTAAAATAAATGAATCATTAGAATCTTAATTTAAAACAAAAATATGTCACTAGAGATTTCACTCGGAAAACGGAAAGAAACAATCGAATTAATTGAGCAAGATGGTAATAAGCTTAAGATTTTGATTGGCAACACTGAATATGAACTTAATGTTGTTAAAACATCAAAAGGAACTTACTCGATTTTACATGAAGGAAATTCGTACGATATTGCAGTAGTCAGAGAAAAGAACCACAAAAACTATATTGTAAATTTAGAAGCTCATTCTTATAATGTTGAGATAATCGATGCCGAAACAAAATTTCAAAAACTTAAGCAAAAGGATGATATGGACAATGGCGATAACACCATTATTTCACCAATGCCGGGAAAAATTGTGAAGATACTAGTGAAAGAAGGACAAAAGCTTGAAGCCGGAGATACTGCAATTATTATTTCAGCAATGAAAATGGAAAGTGAGTTTAAAGCAAAGAGAAAAGGAGTTGTTACTAAGATAAATGTGAAAGAAGGAGATATTGTTGAAGGAGGGAAGAAGTTGATTGTTATTAAATGATTTAATGATGTAATGCTATAATGCGATAATGCGATAATGCGATAATGATAAAATTGTTAAATTGTTCTATTGTTCTATTGTTAAATTGTTAAATAAACAACCTAATGATGCGAAGCAAATGACAAAAAAAGTCCGAAGACGGAAGTCCGAAGTCCGAAGACCATCTTAACAACCTAATGACAACCTAATGACAACCTAATGACGACTTAATGACAACCTAATGACGCGAAGCAAATGACAATTGAATGACGCGAAGCAAATGACAACAAATGACGCAAAGCAAATGACAACTGAATGACAGCGAAGCAAATGACAACAAATGACGCGAAGCAAAACTTGTCCGTATGGATGACAACCTAATGACAGCGAAGTGAATGACAATTGAATGACAGCGAAGCAAATGACAACAAATGACGCGAAGCAAATGACAATTGAATGACGCAAAGCAAATGACAACAAATGACGCGAAGCAAATGACAACTGAATGACAACTGAATGACAATTGAATGACAGCGAAGCGAATGACAACTGAATGACAGCGAAGCGAATGACAACTGAATGACAGCGAAGCGAATGACAACCTAATGACGCGAAGCAAATGACAACCTAATGACAGCGAAGCAAATGACAATTGAATGACGCAAAGCAAATGACAATTGAATGACGCGAAGCAAATGACAACCTAATGACAGCGAAGCAAATGACAACAAATGACGCAAAGCAAAAGACAACAAATGACGCAAAGCAAATGACAACTGAATGACAGCGAAGCAAATGACAACAAATGACGCGAAGCAAATGACAATTGAATGACAGCGAAGCAAATGACTAATAATTAATATCAATAATACTATAGAATAAACACACACATTATTTAAATACAAATATCAATAACTACTAAGAGTATGCAAACACTGGAAGATAAATTTAAGAAATTCGAAGAAATGAAAAAAACCGCTGAACTTGGTGGTGGACAAGCTCGAATCGACAAACAACATAAAGGCAATAAATTAACAGCTCGTGAAAGAATTGATGTTCTTCTTGACAAAGGGACTTTTGTTGAGCTGGATAAATTTATGACTCACAGAAGTACCGATTTCGGTATGGAAAACAATAAAATCCTCGGTGATGGCATAGTTTCCGGTCATGGAAAAATTGATGGAAGATTGGTTTATGTTTTTGCTTTTGATTTTACGGTTTTTGGTGGAACAATGAGTCGTGCTAATGCTGATAAAGTTAAGAAAATCATGGAGCAGGCATTACAAAATGGAGCTCCCGTAATTGGACTTAATGATTCAGGTGGAGCAAGAATTCAGGAGGGCGTTGAAAGCCTGGCAGGTTATGCTGATATATTTTATTTAAACACAATTTCTTCGGGGGTTATTCCACAAATTTCGGCAGTTCTTGGACCATGTGCAGGTGGTGCAGTTTATTCACCGGCAATTACTGATTTCATTTTTATGGTGAAGAAAACTTCTTATATGTTTATTACTGGTCCTGATGTGATTAAAGCTGTTACTCATGAAGAAGTGACTAAAAATGAACTTGGTGGAGCAATGACTCATAACACAAAAAGTGGTGTTGCTCATTTTGCTTGTGAAGATGACGAACACACCTTGATGATGATTCGTGAGTTGATGGGTTATCTTCCTTCTAACAATATGGAAGACCCACCAATTAAGCCATGCACTGATGATATTCATCGGGAAGATGAAAGCTTGCAAACTTTGGTTCCTGCCGACCCCAACAAACCTTATGATATAATTGAATTGATTACTACAGTGGTTGACGACCATAATTTCTTTGAAGTTCAGGCTCATTATGCCCAGAATATAATAATTGGTTTTGCAAGATTAGGTGGAAGACCTGTTGGTATTGTTGCAAATCAGCCCCAGGTTTTGGCAGGTTGTCTTGATATAAATTGTTCAGTTAAAGGTGCTCGCTTTGTGAGGTTTTGCGATGCTTTTAATATTCCTATTATAACATTTGAAGATGTTCCCGGATTCTTACCGGGCACCGCCCAGGAATTTGGTGGAATAATTAAACATGGTGCAAAACTTTTATTTGCTTTTTGCGAAGCAACAGTTCCTAAAATTACATTAATAACAAGAAAGGCATATGGTGGTGCTTATGATGTGATGTCGAGTAAACATATTGGAGCTGATGTAAACTTTGCATATCCAACTGCCGAAATTGCTGTTATGGGTTCTTCGGGTGCAGTTAATATTATTTATAAAGATAAATTTAAAAATAAAAAGGAAAGGGAAAAAATCGTTGATGATTATAACGACACTTTTGCCAGTCCTTATAAAGCAGCAGCTTTAGGATATATTGACGAAATTATTTATCCTAAAGAAACCAGGTTTAAACTGATTCAGGCATTGGAAACTACTCAGAATAAGAGCAAGACTCACCCGCATAAAAAGCATGGGAATATTCCGCTGTAGGAGTTTCAGGTTTCACACTTCGACTCTGCTCAGTGCAAGTGTTTCGGGTTTCGGGTTTCACGCTTCGACTCCGCTCAGTGCAAGTGTTTCGGGTTTCAGGTTTCACACTTCGACTCCGCTCAGTGCAAGTGTTTCAGGTTTCAGTCTCCTTCATTCCTCGATACGCCACGCTGTTAAGTTTCACTAAATTCCTATTTCATCAAAGCGTGGCACTCGGTCTGACAAGACACCTGTTCTTTAATTCACCTGACTCGTCCTGATTTTTGTTTACAAATTTAATTTATATATTTTTTAGATTTCTTTTTAATTATCATTTTATTTCTTTGTCATTTCAATACAGTTTCCTTTTTTGATGTGTTGGGTTGTGAAGTATTTTTAATATACT
>JAIPBB010000262.1 GCA_021739805.1 Saprospiraceae bacterium
TTTCCCTAACAAGCCTAAAATGCTCTTTACAGCTAGGCTCATCTGGAAACTGCTCGAAAAATTTGATTATATTCATGTCAAAATTTTTCTTGTAATATAGGTATTTATTTTTAAGTGGCATAATTACGGACAAGCAAAATAGATTATAATTATTGAAGAATATTGCGATTTATTAGTAATTTTAAATCGTAATAAAAATAAAGCCAAATATTATGGATACTAAAGAAACAACAGAAATAATACTTAAAGAAATTTTAAAGACTGAAGAATTAATTAAAGAATTAAAGGAATTGACAAAACCTGTTGCACCTGATGTAGCTATTGGGCGTATTTCACGCATGGACGCAATAAACAATAAAAGCTTTGATGAAGCATCACTTCGTCATGCGGAAGATAAATTACAGAGCCTTCAAAGAGTTTTTTCACAAATTGGAACACCAGATTTTGGTCTTTGTTTGAAATGCAGACAATCAATTCCGACAGGAAGGATTTTAATCAGACCTGAAAGCTTGTATTGTGTAAATTGTGCTAAGTAAAGCAATAAAGTACTTTATGTTCCTATAGTTTATTGACTAATAAATTGAATTGAATTTCCAGATATTAATAATAAATCTACTGCTTCAAACTCAATCCATTTAAAAGAGTTTGATATACAATAATTTATTAGCTTGAAAATTTATAAAAGAAGAAATTCTTACTTCACAATAGTTTTAAACTCTTTGCTTTCTCCGTATGAAGTTCCTTCTTTGTTTGTTGCATATGCTGCAACATAATAAGTGAAGTTCGGTGCTAATCCTGTAATATTGCTGGTAAAAGCTCCTGTTCCTGTTCCATTGGTTGTTGAACTCATACAAGAATCTAAGGTTGGATTAGCTGATGAACCGACACAAATTCCTCGTGCTGTAATATCAGCACCACCATCATCGGTTACATTACCACCGCAAGTAGCAGTTTGCTGAGCAATGTTAGTAACATCAGCAGTTGTTACTTTAGGTTTTTCTGCACTTTCCTCTTCCTTTTTACATTGACTAAATAAAAAGACAATTGCAGTTAAGCTTAAAAGAATGAATTTTATTCCTGGTTTCATAATAATTAAGTTTTGTTTATAAAGGAAAAACTTCCCAAATATAAAAAAAATAGTATAGAAAACAAAATTAAATGGAGATAAAAAAAAAGCCCTGCTATTTAGCAAGGCTTTTGATTTTTTTTTAAGACTTAATTTTTTGTCTTAAATGTTTTCTCAGTACCATAAGCTGTGCCTGCACTACTCGTGGCATAAGCTCTCACAATGTAGGTTGTGTTTGGACTTAAACCGTTTAATGCACTTTTATAGCTTCCTACTCCGCTTCCATTGTCTGTTTTTGCATCAGATAATGTTGGTGTGCCTGACATACACCAACAAACACCTTTTTTTGTTATTGTACTACCACCATCATCAGTTACATTTCCTTCGCAATAAGCTGATTGAAAGGCAACATCAGTAATTTCTCCAGTAACTACTGTTGGAAGTTCTTCTTCTTCTTCTTTTTTACAAGAATTGAAAATAATTGTTGTTCCCAACAGCAATGCAGCTAACATAATAAATTTAAACTTTCCCATAATACTAAAACTGTTTTTAATTTCTAAATAAGCGAGGCAAAAGTAGAAATATATGATATAAAATAGCAAATCTTGCTACAAAAATTATTAAAGAAATTATTAACAATTACGACAAACACTATTCATCATCTGAAAACATAGGATCCCAGGGTGGAAGAAATATTGGTTTTTGCTCAAGAATTTTTAAATTCTTTTCCGAAATATACTTTTTATTGATAACAACTCTAAACATATATTCATCGAACCATTTGTCGGTCATAATCAAATGTCCATTGAATCCGTTTGAAGCTCCCCAACTGTTTTCCAGAAGCCATTTAACTGAGTTTCCGTCCTTATCTAAATCAACTGCTATCAGTGTCATTCCATGTGAAGAACTGCTTTCAAAGGTTTGAATTCTTTGTTTTTTGTCCATAGTGAAATTAACTCCAAACAACTCACCATAGTTGTAATTATTAACATCTAAAGTTCCTTTTTCTCTATTTAATTGTTTTCCGACATCACACGAAAAATACATTGCTTCATTATCCATTATTGATGCTTTTGCAAATTCTTTTATTTCATTTATTGGAAGATTTATATACTTCCAGTTTCCTCCTTCATAAATATGCCTGTCGTAGTCAATTTCGTAAAGTTTATAATATTCGCGTGAAGGGTCATTCATCAGCATTACATAGGATTTAAGGTCAACTCCGACTGCTTCTTCATAAAATGATTTTGGTGTATATTTTTTTGCTTCGCTAAGATTGTCATCTTTATCCTTATAACGCCAAACAAATTCTGTTGGTGGCTCTCCAAGTGATATTGCAAGCATTCTATAGGTTTCGGAAAGCATTTCAATTTTCTTTTGACGTAACTCATTCATTTTCTTTCCTTTCTTGTGCATTTCTCGCAAAACAAGAGCATTTTCTTTAAGCTTTCTTTGGATTAGTTTACTCATCATTCTTGTGCTTTCGCTATTCTTTGATTCAGGCATAACGGTTTTTGGAACAAGCCCATATTTAGAAATCACATCAACAACTCCTGTCCATTGACCACCATCACCAATAGCATTTTTAAAAAGCCATTCAACTCTTCTGTCATCCATTGGTTTGTCAGCAGTTTCAATAATTCCTTCGAGGAAAAGATTTGCTTTTTCCAATTGATCCCAAAAAAAAGAATAATTCTGAGAAAACTCAAACGAAGAAATATTATACTTAGCTAAAACTTTTGGCTTAAGAACATTAAGTCCTGTAAATAACCAGCATCTTCCTGATGATTCCTGGTCGGTGATGCCATTTGTTTTCACTTTATGTGAGAAATATGTGTCTGATTTATAAAGATTATCCCGATTCAAAGCAAGTTTATTAATATCATTACTCGAAACGGCATTGGTAAGTGCTTTTGCAGTAGATTGATTTTTAAATGCAGTTTTAAAAGTAGCTATCTCCTTTTCAGTAATTTGACCTGTTTGAGCTTTTGCTACTGTTGCGAATCCGATAATTAAAATTATCGAAATAATTGCCAATTTTCTTAATTTCATATTTTGTGGGTTTTATTTTTGGCAAATTTAATAAAATATGAATTCTATAAATCGAATTAGCCTGTTAGATGTTTTTGATGATGCCTGGAAGCACAGGTTGCAATAAAAGAGATGAAGCTTCGCCCATAGGTCAGCTAACATTGAGTTTTAGGGTTCAAATACCAAAAAATACAAATTGATAAGCAGAGTCTTATATTGTTATATGTTTATTTCTGAAATTTAATCAGATATTAATAAATATTTTTATATTTTTGATGAAATGTTTAACCATAAGAATCATTTTATGAATAGATTTATTAAAGTTATACTTTGCCTTGCAATTATTCCAATTTATAGTTTTGGACAAAAATTTGATGTAAATAACTATAAACCAATTGAATCCTTTGGTGAGTTGCCTATAGATTTCAGGCTAACTTCAGAGCAAAAGTTTAAAGAGGATAAAGCTGAAATATCGAAAGATGAAAAACGCTTTGATAGGAAAACTAAAGAAAAATTTCTGTTACAAACAAATTTCATGCTTGATAATATGCTTTTAAGTGGAAAAATTCTTTTTAACGACCCTTTGACAAATTATGTTAATAAAGTCGCAAACGAATTACTTAAAGGTGATGAAAATGAAGCTTTACGTAAAGAAGTTAGAATATATGTAACAAAATCGCCATACGTTAACGCATTTTCAACTGATCAGGGAGTAATTCTTGTAAATATTGGATTATTAGCTCAGTTAGAAAACGAAGCCCAACTTGCCTATGTAATAGCTCATGAATTAGTTCATTATGCAAAAAAACATGGTATAAACTTATTTGTTGAAACTGAAAAAATTTCCAAAGGAAGAGATGGATACCGAAGTCTTTCTCAAAATGATTTATATCTTAATAAAAATGTTAGATCGCGTGAAAACGAAATGGAAGCAGATGAACTTGGTCTAATAAAGTATTATTCTCAATCAAATTATTGCCTCGAAGAATTAGATGGAGTTTTCGATGTTTTACAATATTCTTATTTGCCTTTCGATGATATGGTTTTCGATACAACATATTTCAATACTGAATATTATAAACTTCCAAACGAGTATTTCTTAACCAAAGTTGATGCTATTAAAGGAGGTGAAGATTATGATGAAGAGAAAAGCACTCATCCAAGCATTGATAAAAGAAGAAGGGAAATAGCAGATATTATTGAAGAAATGGATAATACCGGAAGATTGAAATTTATTTTGCCAAAGGAAGATTTTGAAAATGTAAGAGCTCAGGCTAGATTTGAAGTTATCAGGCAGCAATTAATTTACAGAAATTATCCTGAAGTAATTTATAATTGTTATGTCTTGCTGAAAAAGTATCCTGATAATAAATTTCTCAAAACCGCAATTGCCAGTAGTTTATATGGACTTGCAAAATATAAAATAAATGGAGGATATAATGATGTTTGTGAATCTTATAATAAAATTGAAGGTGAATCTCAACAAGTTTTTCATTTGTTTAAAAAAATTGATAAAAAGGAATTAAACGTAATAGCTCTTGAATATGCATGGAGTTTGCATCAGGAATATCCAAATGATAAATATCTCTATAAAATCTCTGATGACCTTATGAAAGAGCTTGTTATGAAAAATAAACTTAGTTCTAAAGATTTTTATGAGAAAACAAAGGAAGAAGTAAAAAATGAAATGAGCGAAGAAACTGAGGAACTGGATACATTAAAACTCAGTAAATATGATAAAATCAAGAGAAAAAGGAAAATTAAGGAAATTAAAAGTGATAATGCCTATGAATTTGCTTTTGTTAGTTTATTTAAAGACAAGGAATTTAAAAATCGTTTTGCCTATTGGGATGAACAATGTTTAGAATCAAAATCCGATATTGATGTTGATGATATGGATTATAAAGAAAGAAAAGAATATTATCGTGAACAAAGGAAAGAAGCAAAACAATTAAGGAAATATGGTTATGCCTTAGGAATTGATACAATGGTTTTAGTGGATCCTGCATATTATAAAATTGATGAAAGGAAAGAAACTCAGATTAGATATATTGATTCCGAAAGAAAGCAATTTGAATTAAACCAAATGCTGGTAAAAAATGCACAATTAGCCGGAATTAATTTGAGTTTAATAGATTCTAAAAACTTAAAATCTGATGATACAGATGTTTTTAACGACCTGGCATTGCTGAATGATTGGATTATCGAATGTTTCAGTCATGAAGACATGGATTTTGTAATGTCAGAATCCCAGTATATTAATGAAATTGTTGAAAAATATAATACAAAATATTTCTCTTGGTTTGTCTTGTTTAATGTTAGGGAAAAACAAAAACATATGCAAAGAGTATGTTATTATACTATGGGATTTTACACCATTCCAATTGCTATTTACTATTTAGTGAAACCTGAGTTTTCAACTCATTATTATAATGTTCTGTTTAATGTTGAAAGCGGAAAAGCTGAACTTTCTGTTGCGGAAGATGTTAACCAAAACGATAATAGAGACTGGATTAATTCTAAGGTTTACGATACATTTTTCCAAATTAAATCAAAAAGAAAAAAATGAAAGAAACATTTATCTTAATTGTAATTGTTCTCTTTGGAATAAATGGGTTTGCACAGGCTCCGGGCTATCAAGGTAAGAAGCTTAGTGTTGAATGCAATTATTTGTTTTTTCCCGCATTTTCAAGTCCGGGTACCGGATATTATCATGGAGACCAAATGAAATTTTATGATAAACTATTTAATTTCAATAAAAGATATAAAATTTCTATTGATTATGTATTAAACAGAAGGAATTCTGTGGGAGTTGGATTTGAATTCTTTAAAAGCAGATTTCAATTTGATCCTGGATTTGATTATTCAATTGATAATACTTATGATTGGGATTATGAGTATTTTCAATCTGATCAAGCACTTGGTAATATTTCAGCAAAGGGTCTTAATTTTCACTATACAACTTTCTATAATAAATCGCTTGCACCTCTCGGTAAATATGCACAATTAGATTTTGGGATTATGGTTTATAATTCAACTGTTGACCAGGAAATGTTAGAAGATGAAATTCTGGGTAATAAATGGAGAACAAATGATTTTATTCCCGAATTAACAGAAAATCGAAATGATAAAACAATATATTTTGGTTTAACCTTTGGAAAGAAAAGAATATTCTTTGATAGATTATTAGTTAATTCAGGATTTCAATTTTGTTATGTGCCAGGAGCTTATACAATAATTAAGGATGTTTTAGAAATAAATAATGATAGATTAAATGAGCAAACATTTTTAAGTTCTGCTGGTCATAAAAGGATTTTTAAACATATGTTATTTAATTTAAATTTAGGTGTTGGATTTTTGATTTTTTAAGCTATATGATAAAAAAAACCGTTTTAGTTAATATTGTTACTTTATTACTTGTTTCACAAGTTTTCTCGCAGGCACCAGGTTATCAAGGTAAAAGGCTTAGTGTTAATTATAATATTTTTATCAATCCTGCATTATCAAATCCTACTATGTCTGATTTCGAAAGTGAAAATTATAGTGGTAGTGGAAGTTATTATGGTATTGAGCGAATTTTTACTTTCAATAAAAGAAACCGAATTTCCTTTGATTATGTTTTATCGAGAAGAAATTCAATTGGCATTGGCTTTGAATTTTTTAAAACAAGATTTAAACTTAATGAAAATGATCTTTTTTCTTCAAGATATGAATATACTCGTCAATATCTTGCCCGCATAAATGGCTATATAGGTAATATTTCTACAAGCATTGTAAATGCTCATTATACTTTTTATTCAAACGAGTCAATTGCACCACTAGGGAAATACACCCAAATTGATTTAGGCATTATTAGGTATTCTGCGGAATTTGATGATAAAAAATTTAGTGAAAGCTTTCGTGATGAATTTGCAAATTATAGCCCATATAATGCCTGGTATTTTGGGCTTAACTATGGGCGAAAAAGAATATTCTTTGATAGATTAATTCTTGATTATGGAGTACAAGGCTGTTTTATTCCCGGTTCATATTTGTATAAGAATTGGTTCGATTTTAACGAATTATCTTTTACTGAAAGAAATTATTTAAAAGAAACAAGTAAAAACAGATTATTCCATCATATGCTAATTAATATTCATTTTGGAATTGGATTTTTAATCTTTTAAACCAAAAAACATAACAAATTTCTGATTCTATGCTTTAAATAAAATATTAATCTTATGAATAGATATACTATCTTTTTATTTTTATCTTTATTTATTCGACTTCTTAGTTTCGGGCAAAAGTTTGATGTAAATAATTATAAACCAATTCAATCATCGGAAGAATTACCTTTAGATTTTAGAGTGAAATCTGAACAAAAGTATATTGAAGATAAAGCTGAACTATCAAAGAAAGAAAAACGATTTACCCGCAAAAGCCAGGAGAAATTTCTATTACAAAGCAATTTTATGCTTGATAATTTGCTTCAAAGCGGACGAATACTATATAATGACCCATTATCAAAATATGTTAAGGTGGGTTCTAAAAATTCATTTTTTCTCTTTAGATTTAAAAAAATCACAGAACCCATTAAACGATTTTCTTAAATCATATCAAAATTACAATATTAATTTTAATTATCACATATAAAAAGTATCTTTTTTTAAAC
>JAIPBB010000263.1 GCA_021739805.1 Saprospiraceae bacterium
ACCGTTGTATGCAAGGCTAAAAAGACAGCGGTACATTAATAAATAGATTAACATTTTGAAAAAACGGATAGAAAATATTGACTCTTTGATTGAAAGTTGGTGCAAGAAAAAATTAGTTTTTGCCCGCCCGCTTCTGCCCTTCGGGACAGTTGGGGAAGCCCACGCACATTGCACACATTTGCAAATCGCACTAGCAAACCCTCAAACCGAAATTTGCAAAAGAGTGCAATTTGTCCGACGCTCAAAACACAGCAATAATTCATATAACAACTAAATAATAAATATAAACTGATTATGAGACTCCACATTTATCTGCTATTTATTCTTTTGATTTTTATTACAAGCTGTACTGGCTGTAAAAATCGAAATGAAAGACTAAATGGTTCTGATACAAAAGAAAAAACAGAGAATCAAACTCCTGAAAATAAAGCTTCTAAAATTCCTGTAGAAAGAAAAATTGGCAAAGCCATTTTTTATTTGGAAAATTCTGGAAGTATGTTCGGTTATGTAAGTGGCTTTACAGAGTATGTTGATGTAGTTTCTGAATTGGCAGAGAAACCTAGATTTGCTGAAGAAAAAACAAGTCGAGAATTTTATTTCATTAATGGAGGACAGAACATAAAGGTTACGAATATTGGTTCGAATCCAACTAGTTTAAAGGATAAATTAAATGAAAATGGTTTTAATTGTGGTGATGTTTCTAAAAGCAACCTAAATTCAATGTTTCAATTAGCCTTATCACGCGCTAAGAATGACACGATTTCAATACTTATTTCTGATGCTATCTACGATATTGGCAAACCTCAAGCACCAATGAACGCTCTTTCTACAGAAGGTAGAGAAACAAGAAGTCGATTTATTGAAAGATTAAATGAAGGTGACTTACAAACTATAATCATAAAGTTAAACTCACAATTTGACGGAAAATATTTTCCTGTTACTGGTGGAAGTGTAAACTTATCTCAGAACCGTCCGTATTATATTTGGATTTTTGGAGCAACGGAATTATTAAATCAATATTTCACCGATGAATATATTAAATCTCTTAAAGGTTTCACAGACATAGCTCGATTTTTAAAGTTAAGTGAACTGGAAGTGCCATATCAGGCGATTGCACATAAAAAAATTGGCGACTTCAAATTTGATAAAAACGATAAAAATAAATTAGTTAACGTAAAACCTGACAGAAATGGACAGGGTTTTTATTATTCAATAGCTGTTAATTATTCAGACTTACCTTTTTCTGAAACTTATCTAACATCTATTTCTAACTATACTTGCAATAACTCAAATTTCTCAATTAGAAATGTTTCTAGTATTGGCGATGTTAAATTATATGGTTTAAATTTCGAACCTACTCATATAATTAAAGTAGGTACAGACAGAAGCCCACATTGTCAACTTGAAATTTCCTTACTAAATAAAGTTCCTAATTGGATTGAAAACACGAACAGCGATGATGAAAGTAATATCGTTAAAGATACGACACACACTTTCGGGTTTAAGTTTCTAACTAACGCTATTTCTGAGGCTTATCAATACAAAAACAAAGAATCCAACATTATAACCTTTAAGTTTGAACTAATTAAATAAAATATTATGAATGATATCTTCGCAATTATTTATGAGACTCTTTTTGGTCTTTATGAATCTCAGTTTTCACTGATTTTTGACACATTGTACGAAAATGGTGGCTACAATTTATTAGGGTTAACATTTATACTAATCCCTTTAATAATGTTTGCTGCATTTTATTTTTTATGGAAATATCCTTACGGTAAATTCTGGCATTGGTTGTTATTGCTCTTAATTGTTTTTTTAGTTACTGGCGGAATTTCATGGGGAATATCAAATAACGAAATCTTTTTATCAAACAATCAGGCTCTGATTGATGCTTTGGCAGACCCGGAATCGGGATATGAAGAATATGCTAATACATTACCAATAAAATATGCTCTCTTTAATGGATTGCTATCTATTGTTGCTGGTTTTATTTACAGCTTAATTATGAAACAGTTTAGTAAAATTCAAATCCACTTACCTTTTTAAATTCAAAAACAATGGCAAGAAAATTATATATATTCGGGATTGGCGGAACAGGTTCCAGAGTTCTAAAAGCTTTAACAATGTTATTGGCTTCTGGTTGCAAACTAAAAAATGATTTTGACACAGTAATTCCAATAATTATTGACCCAGATACAAGTAATGGGGATTTAAACAGAACAAAAGACATTTTAAAACTCTATCAAGAGATTAGAAATCAAGTAAATGAACCAAATGATTTCTTCAGTCAGGAAATTAAAACAGTTAATGAGTTAGCGAATAAATCCTCAGTTGTTAATTCTGATTATTTTCAATTTAGTTTGAATGATGTTGACCAAAGCACTTTTGGACAGTATATAGGTTTTAATACGCTTAATGATGATTATAAAAACTCGAAGGATGATAAAAATTTCACCCGTCTATTGTATTCTGAAAAAAACTTAAATTCCAATTTGAATGTGGGTTTCAAGGGTAATCCAAATATGGGAGCAATAGTCTTAAACCAATTTACAGATTCGGAAGATTTTAAGCGATTTGGACAAACATTTAGTGACGGTGATGCGATTTTTATTGTAAACTCAATCTTTGGAGGAACTGGTGCTGCTGGATTTCCTTTACTTCTAAAAAATCTGCGTGGAAATTCAGATATGCCCAATAGTGCTAAAATTAAAGAAGCACAAATTGGAGGCATAACCTATTTACCTTACTTTGCATTAAACAAAAAAGATGAAGTCAACTCCGATTCATTTGAAGATAAGGCAAAAATTGCAATTGATTACTACAATAGAACTATCATAAAACAAAACAAAGTAAACTCGCTTTATTTTATTGGAAACAAAGGCAATACTAAACATCTTGAATACGCAGTTGGAGGCAAAGAACAAAAGAACAATGCTCACTTTTTAGAAATGGCAGGAGCTTTGGCTATTTTTGATTTTTGCGAGAATATTGTTCAAACCACCAATGAAACACAAGTCAAAGAGTTTGGAATTGAAAATGATACCGGAACAATTCTTTTTGGTGATTTAAATCTCAATAATCAAAAGGAAATTGTTAAACCACTTACCAAATATAAATTGTTTGCTGAATATTTGAATATAGGGCTTCCAAAAGCTCTTAATACTTCACGCTGGACAAAAAGCAATATTTGGCTTGTAAAAAGGAACGAAAACTCATTTTTGGACGAACAATATTTCAAATCCTCAGAATATAAAATTCAAATAGATGCTTTCAATAAGCATTTTATTGAGTGGTTGTACGAGATGGAAGATAATAAGCCAGCATTTAGCCCATTTAATAAAATAAATTGGGAAGATGCTTTAAGCTTAATAAAGGGCAACAAGGGAAAAGGAAATAAAAGTTTTAAATCTATTGATATAGAAAATTGCAAATTAATTACAGCAATTGATTTTAGGTCAACGCTTGATAAAAAGCATACAACTCTTATCAAGATTTTCGGCAAATCAACTGAAGAAGTATTAAGCAAAAAAAATCTTTTAAAACAAGAACAAAATGGCTAAAAAAATATTCAGGCTCCACGAAGGAGGCATCACGGAAGAAACAGGGTGGTTTAAAAGTGGTATAATTACATCTGACCATTTAAGAACAATAAAAACGGAAGGCAAAGATGTTGCTACGTCTATTCCGACACCTTTCGCTACAATTGATTTAGTAAAATCGGCATTTAAATGGGTCTCAGAAAATACAATAAAAGGCAATACAGCGCACCATAAATTGGTATCTGATGCACTTGATGTGGCTCAACTCTTTTTTACTTCTCCAAAATTCAGGAGTAAAATACGTATTATTGCTTGGAGTCCAAAAGACAGGTTGAACGATTTAAGGGAGAATGGAAATACAACCCACATAAAATACGCGGATACACTAAATTTATTCTGGCAACAAGACAGCGTTGATGAAGGCAAAATTGGGAATGAAGTATTATACAATTTTGAGAAAACTAATAGATTATTTTTTATTCTGAATAGGGAAACTAACAATATTATTGGTGGCACTTCTCCAGCAACAATATTTTTTGCATCACCTGATGTAAGGAAAGTAACAAAAAACTTGGATATTCGCATTGGACAAGACAAACTCTTTGATAATGATTTTGCTTCTTTGGCAGAAAGAGAGACTTCATTTATTGAATATATCTACACTTTATCCAAACAAGCTCATTTTGCTCATTATTTTCCCGAAGTATATGAGTATCTGGAAAGAGTAAAAAGTGACCTAAGTGGGGAATTAAACAGAAAAATTACCGAGATTGAGCCAGAAAAACTGACAGAATATGGTACTTGTACGGTTTTAGAAAATGAAAATGATATTTGTGAAGTATTGAACATAAAGCTTGGTGTTCAGCAAATTGATACAGGAAGTATCTCAATTGAAAGCGACTTTGTTATTAAGTCCGATTTTACACACGATGAAATAAAGCCTCTAGTTTTACCGCAATATCCATTTTCAAAAACACCTCAATGGACTTATACAACCAAAGGTGTTTTTTGGGATGGGAAAACGCAAATTCCTTATAAAAACACCGAATCACTAAATAAATCAAAACTTCCGGTACAAAACGACCCATATTATTGGTTAACAATTGGCAATTTTTTTGATGATAAAATTATTGAATTGCCATACCCAATTGAGGATTCTAAGTTTATTACCTGTGGTTCAAAGAAGCATCTTTTACCTTTATCAGCAGAATTCTTTAAATATTTTAAAGCTGAAAATGCTAATCAATATTTAAGTATAAAAGAGCGCTCTGGCGGTAATGTTGATGCAGAGCTTAAAATCCCTGTTAAAGGTGGAGTAATAACATTCAAAAAACAATATTCAACAGCTGATAAAAATATTGTAAAATTAGATGTGCATTTGGCTATTTTTCCGTTTTTCAAATCCGAAGAATTTGAAATAACACATAATATTGGGCTGCTTGATGACCGATTGGATAAATCCGAAGACGTAAGTTTAACTACCTTTAAAAATGGGGTTCAACAATTAATTAATTCACCTATTATTAGAAACCCAGGTGCTGGAGGTGAATTATTAAGCAAATATTATAAAGTTGAAAATCAACCTGACGCTTTTGGCATTTCGCTTCCCACAACCAATGGTTTTGTTATACCAATCATGAATAATACAAAAGGTACAACTAAGGTGAAATTTGCAATTGATTTCGGTACGACAAATACTCATATCGAATACAAACTAGGAGACAACGACTCGATTTCACTTGATAATACACCAACTACTCCATTATTACAATCATTAATTAACAGAAATACAAATGGTATTGACCCTGTTTATTTTGAAAATGAGAAAACTTTTGAACAAGAAATTTTACCATTTACCTTTTCAAGTGGAAATGGATTAAGTTTTCCTTTAAGGTCCGCACTTGTTCATAATAAAGACATTGATTTTAAAAGCAAGGTAGATATTGTCAGACAGGTTAATAATTATTTGCTTTTAGAAAAACGAAGTGTTCCTAATTACCTAGAGTTAAACACCCAGCTAAAATGGAGTAATTATGCAGATGCAGCTGATGAGAAGAAAGTTGAATCATTTTTGGAATTTTTAACCACAATAGCATTTTATAAAACATTGCAATTAGGAGGTAATCCTATTAGTTCAACAATAACGTGGTTTTATCCTGTAAGTATGGACGAGGGAGAACTAGATGTGTTTTTTAGACTGTGGAAAGATGTTTACAAAAGGGTGTTTAAGCAAAATTCTGACAATGGCATAAAAGGCATTCCAGAGAGTATTGCCCCCTATTTATATTACAAATCTTCCGTAGCTGGTTTAAGCCTATCAATTGACGTTGGAGGCGGTTCATCTGACATTGCTGTTTTTGATGAAGATGATAAAAAAGCTAAACTTATCTCCTCTTTTAAGTTTGCTGGCAATGCAATTTTTGGAGATGGTTATCCTTCCGATGAATTTAAAAATAACTCGGATAGAAATGGCTTTGTAAAGGCATTTAAGGATGCTGCTTCAGACGCAATAAAAAGTGCTGATAAAAATGAATTTGGGCAATTAAAAGGAATTTTAGACAATATCTTAAATTCAAGAAAAAACTCCTCTGATTTTAGTAGTTTCCTTTTTGCACTGGAAAAAGATGATTCTAATGAATTCAGCTACACAAGGTTATTGCAAAGAGATAATAGGTTAAAACTTTCAATATTAGTCTTCTATGGAGCAATAGCTTACTATTCAGCGAACCTACTTAAAAAATCAGGTATTGGTATTCCTAAATACGTCCTCCTTAGCGGAACAGCGTCAAAATCAGCATCAATTATTGATGCATCCTCAAACTTAAAAAATCTTTCAAATATGTTTCAATTCATTTTTGAAAGTGTTTATGGCGAGAATGCAAAAGACAAACTACAAATTAAACTGTCAGCTATTCCAAAAGAAGTTACTTGCAAAGGAGCTTTAAAGGCTAATATTGATGATAGCATAAAAGAATCACCAATTAAATTTTGGATTGGAGGTAATCAAAAAGATAGATGGGGCAAAGTGCTTGACAGAGAATCAGATGTTCAAAACACACCCAAATATGGTGAATTGAACGAAGCACAAAAAATACAAATTGAAGAAACCATCAAAGATTATTACTCAATATTAGATGAATATATTGGAACGGTTAATATAGAGTCAAAATATATTATAGAGCCTGATGCATATTCAATCTTTAAAAAAGAAAGAGAAACAGGCATTAATGATTTCCTTGTTAGAGGAATACAAGCATATTACAAAAAGCCAGACTCTAAAATAGAAGAAACGTTGTTCTTCTATCCTTTGATAGGTATATTAAATAAATTGTCTTACGCACTCTCGGAAAAGAAAACAGACGATGAATAAAATAGTGTTATTTATTATCATATTAACTGGATTTGTGCAAGTTTCATTTGCACAAATCCAGTTTAAAGATTCTACAGAAGCATATAACTATTGGGCAAAACGAGGTATTATTGAAGTCTCCTATGCTTATATGCAAGATTATATCCTTACAGTAGGTGAAGATAAAGCGAAAGCTGAAAAAATTGGTAAAGACAAATACTTTGAACAATTTTTAAAAGATATTGATTCTAAAAAACTGTTGCCAGAGTTTACCCAAATTTCAACTTTACTTGAAAACAATTCATGGAGTGGAGCGGAAAAGAAACTTTTTAGTCCTTTAATAACGAATTTTGAGAATAAAACAACACTGGATGGAAAGTTTTTTAATACCACGAAGCCAGGCAGTGAAGACTTGGTAACTGTAATTCCTGGTCAAAACAATCTTAACCAAAATTGGAATTCAAAAATAGATGAGATACTTTCAAATTATAATGAATCTCTTTTATCATTAAAAAAGGAGGAACCAAAAGTAACTGAAAGTAATCCTAAACCAAACAATTTAGAAAATAACCAGCCTCAGTCAGAAATAAAGCAATCAAAAGAAAAGACCTATAGAAATCCTAAGCAGATACCTTGGCAAACATTTTTTTTATATGGTGTCATATTTATTATCGGAATTTTAATTGGTGGTATTTTTGTTTTTATTATTACCAAAAACAAAATTAAATCAATTGTTAATGAAGAAGATAAAAGGAAGTACGATGATTATTCTCACGCTGCCAATAATAGTCCATATTTATTTAGCTATTTAAGTGTTGTTTACTTTTTACACAAGCA
>JAIPBB010000264.1 GCA_021739805.1 Saprospiraceae bacterium
GGATCAAAATCAATAGTATTACTAAAACTTCCTGTTACATAAACATTTCCTAAGGCATCAGTCTCAACAGATGTTCCATGTTCCCAATAATTACTTCCAAATGCTTTTGTCCATTCATATGTTTGCGAAAAACCAATTGTGCTAAAGCTTATGGTAATAACAGCTACTATAATAATTCTATTTTTCATTTTTAGTGCATTTTTATTTTAATTTCTTTAATTCATTATTAATATATTGTTCTAATTGTTTTTTGGCTGGTAGTTGAATTAAATATTGTTGTACAAAAAGATTTTCGTCCATACCGGCAGTAGCATATTTTACTAAGGCATTATCTTTATCGGCTACTAATAATATTCCCACCGGATAATTATCATTTGCTTCACTAAAATGCTGTTTATAATAATTTAGATAGGTATTGAGTTGTCCAATATCTCCATGTTCGAAAGCTCCGATTTTTAAATCAACCAGAACATGGCATTTTAAAATACGGTGATAAAATACCAAATCAATGAAATAATATTTTTCGCCAATTAAAATCCTTTTTTGCCGAGCTTCAAAACAAAAACCATTACCCATTTCCAATATAAATTCCTGAAGGTGGTCAATAAGAGCTGTTTCAAGATCCGATTCTTCAACAATATCTTTAATTTTCAAATCCAAAAACTCAAAAGCGTAAATGTTTTTAATAATGTCTGTTGTGACTTGTGGTTTTGTATTTTGGTTTACAAGCTCTGAAAGTTTTTCCGGTTTTGCTGAAAGACCACTACGCTCATAATACAAACTTGAAATCTGTCGTTTAAGTTCACGAACACTCCAAATTCCTTTTATGCATTCGATTTCATAAAAAGTACGTTTTAAATCATCTTTAATCCGAATAAGTTGTTCCAGATGAGAATATGAAAGTTTAGTTAGAATCTGCTCTCCACTAACTCTATTATTAAAAGAACCTGATTTGGCGGTCAGTGACCGCTGAATTTGCTTTATTGGTAAAAGTGGGGACAGTGTCCCCACTTTTTGCTTATCGATGAAAAATGCGGACACTGTCCCCACTTTTTGATTTTCTATTAAATAATTACCAATTTGATGATAGCTTTGATAAAACAATCGGAAATTATGTAATGCACGAATGTCCAATCCCTTTATGTTTTTTAATTCATCGGCAAGTTTTCGTATTAGTTTGTCACCGTATTTTGCTTTGTCTTCACCCTTCTGCTCAAACTCAACTATGTGATAACCAATTAACCAATTTCTAATAGTTAAAGCCTGATTTATAGCATTAGCAGCTTGTTGCTGTAAAGCATTATGTGCAAATGAAATATCTTTTATTAGTTTTTTGAAGTTCTGCATTTTCTAAAATTTACATTCAGCGAAATGAGTTCTTTTGAATTGTTTATTGTAACACAATAAATGTTTATAGATTAATTTCACCAAATGTAATAAAAAATAAAGCACTAAAAGACAAAACTCATAAAAAATTACAAATGACAAAATACAAATAACAAAACTTGTCCGTATGGATAAATTCCAAATTTCAATTATTCAAAATTCCAAACTTAGTGCATTAATAAAATGGCAGAATAAATTGGCTCATTGAGATGTCATACTGAGAGTCGAAGTAAAGGCGAAATGAACAAGAATTATGATTAAAAATCCAAACTTAGCGATAGATAAAAAATTGAAGGCTGGACAATTCCATCTTCAACGCCCCAAGCCCAATCAGCCCTGATGAAATATCCTAACAATTTGCTTCTTACACCAAATCCATAACCACCAACCATTGGTTCTCTTTGTGTTTGTATTGTAATATACATTGGCTGCTGGTCAATTATTTTTGTATATAAAGAGTTCTCATTTGAATAGGGATTTAAACCTGTCCAGGCAGTTCCTATATCGCCAAAACCAACAATTTGGAAGTTATTTAAAAACTCTGATTTTATGGGTTTATTTGAAAAAAACTGGAAAGGAGGAAATCTTAACTCACTATTTAAAACTGCAAAGGAATTCCCGTTTCTGATGTTTTGTGTGAAGCCTCTCATATTGGTTGCCAAAGTCTGGTAAGCATAATTTTGACTGTAATCAATATTAATTGTTTGATTGAATTTCGGGAAAAGCCAGTTGTCAACACCACCCATATAATAAATCAACTTATTATTTCCAAAAGATGTGCTTGCAGCAATTCTATTCGCCCAAATAAATGTTTTATGAATTTTTTGATAGTACCTATAATCTAAACCTAAAACAATGAGTTCTTTGTTTTCCTTTTCAATTGATTGGTAATACTCAGCAAAAACTTTATACCTTGTACCATAATAAATATTAAGTCCTTTGTTTCGTGTATTATCATACACAAATTCTGTCTTTAATCCGCCCCAATTAGTGCTGGTTGTAGGTTCCAATAGATTGTTAAGATCAACAGCCATATTTACGGCTCTGTCGTTACGCAACATCCCTGAACCACGAATGCTCGCCACATTGCTAAAAGGCCATTTTAATACATAATGTGCTTCGTGAGAAATGGTTTTTATTATAGAATAATACTGTATGTTTTGAATTGACTTTCGATGAAAAATAACTTCTTTGTCAAGTCGCTTTTTTAAGTTATTAAAACTCAAGAAATATTCATTATTATCCAAACTTACAGACAATCGGACACCTCCTGTAATTCTATAATCTTCTAATAAATCCATTACACCGACTTTAAATAATCCATTAAATCCCGGATTAATAAAAATTGGTTCACCACCACCTGAAAATGTTTGATATGTTGAGTTTAAAAAACTAAAATCAACTTGTGTTACTAATTGATTAATTGAATATTCAACTTCATAGTTAAGTTGCTTAGGAAATAGTATATTTCCAAAATACGCATCACTGGAGTCCAAAGCTGATTTTTGATGTGATTCATTTTTTTGCCTGGAGTTTTTATCTGAAAGGTCACCAAATTTATAATCATTTATATCAATATTTGTTGAGTCGTTTTTGTATTCGTCTTCTTCACCTTCAACAACTATCGAAAATCCTTTTTGTTTTTTCTTTTTCTCCGATTTGGGTCTAATTATTTTTGTTGAATCAATTTGTTTTGGTTGAGATGCTTTGATTAATTGATTGATGTAATAGGTGTTTTCTAAATCAAGTTTTTTAATATCTTTTACATCCACCATGTCTTTAACATACATTTTGTAAAGACCATTTGAAAAAATAACCTCTGCATATTTTCCTGTAACGGGGCTAACATCCTGCTCTAAAATGTTTCGGGAATAATCAGTTACCGGAAAAGTGTGGGCAAAATATTTATAATGAGTAGTTGTGTCAATATAGCTTATTGCAGAATCGAAGCGGGCAATATATCTATTCTGAATTCCATTTTTATCACCCAAATAAGTGAGGTATTGATTTTGGTAAGCCATTGGCTGGATTTCATCGGCATCAGGTGTATTAGTAATTCTTCTTAATACAGGTTTTTTATTATAATAATCATAAATAAAAATATCACTTTTTGCTCTAATTTTTATTGTATCACTGGATTTTTGTTTGTGGGTAATAATGTCGAACCTGATTGTATCGCTCAAACGGTTTGAACTAAAAACAATGTCTTTTGAGTTATTAATAAATTGTGGGTGAAAATCATCATAAACATCACTTGTGATTCTTTGATAGCTGTTTGAAGCCAAATGATAAACAAAAATATCAGAAGTACCTTTTTGAACAGCCGACATAACCATCATTGTTCCATTATGATTATATGAGAAATCTAAGATTTTCTCCATATTAAACAACTGACGCTTTGTGAGTTTCTTTGTCTCAAGAGAATAATGATAAAGTAAAATTTTGCCCTTACTTTCGACAATTATTGAAAGAACTAATCCCGTTGGATGCCATGCTATTAATGGGTAAGAATAATCAACTTTTTCATCAAGTCGATAACCCGATTTTAGAATTTTTTTAAGTTTTTTTGTTTCAGAGTCATATAAAAGGACTTTATATTTCCCAATTTGATTTGTAGTGAAAGCAATATGTCTGGCGTTTGGACTGATTTTTATCTGACTATATTTTCTATTTGACTTTATCTTCTTCAGAAGAACATCATCTGAGGGATTCTCCCTGTTTTCATCATCTAATGTATATGCATCATTATAGTAAGAAATCCATTGGTTTATGAGATTTTTGAATGAAATACCAAGAACAAACAGAAATCCACTTTCAACATTTCTGCTGATTTTAGTCATATAAATAATGTTGGGTATAGATTGTTCACCATATTTATCAGCAATAAATTTCCATATTGAATGACCGGCATTTACAGCATCGGTTCCCGTTAGTTGATTATATCGCTCATATCTGCCGGAAAGTATTCCATCCTTAACGGAATTATCAATTTCGGTACTCCAATCTTTTGACAAATAAGAGATTAAACCCTGTGTGTACCATTCAGGTAATGAAAGCAATGTTGAGTTTTTCACTACTGAAGCCAGCTTGGTTCCAAACATCATTTGGTTTAAAATAACATTTATAATTCCGGCATTGATTTGTTCTTCAAATTCCCTATGGTCTCCGGTGAAATAAATAAAAACCTTTGTTCCGTTGATGTAGGTAATTCCTCCTATATTATACTGCTCATCGTTTATCAGACCAATATTACTTTCCTTTAGGTCAGAGAGTTTGTTGTAAATAATAAATTGAATTTTGTCTTCAAGAATAAAGTCGAGTTTTTTTTCAATTTCCGGAATTTGGATTGTAGCATATTTTGCTGCATATTCAGCCAGTTCTGTTCCGTTTTTATAGAAATAAGTATCGAATTTGCTGAATCGATAATAGAACCATAGCCTTTCGCCATACTGCACCCTGTTTTTACCAAAGGTCAGTTGTGAGCCATTATAAAACTGAGACTTAGCCGGAATGATAGTTATTAAAAACAACACAAGCATTAATAGCTTTAAATTTCCTATTAATGATTTTTGAATTTTATGTTGTTTGTAATCCATATTTGAATCTGCTCAAAACTTTATATTAACGAAGAGCAAAGTTATAAATTATTAAATAGCTTTATAATTAGCCGATACTAAGATAGTCATTAAATAATAAAAGTGAAAATTTATATCAAAAATCGTGCTTTAAAATAAGGATATATGCAGATAATGTAAAGGCGAAAGGCTTTCGGTTTTACTACTTATACATTGACTATTCAACAACAAATTTAAAACTCTGAACCAAGCCATTCTTTTGAACTATTTTACCGAGATACAATCCGGTTTTAAATGTCTTTACGCTCAATTCGTATGTTCTCTCAAATGTATTTAGCTTTTCTTTTCTTATAAGTACGCCATTAATATTATAGATTTCAACAAATCCATCCTGCCACAAAGCCTCACTAAATACAATTGCAATAAAATCTGTTGCTGGATTTGGATAAATCTTAAAATCCAATGAGGTTATATTGCTTTCTTTAATTGCTAAATTAATAGGTGTTCCCCATTCCTCACTTCCTTTTTTGTAATAAATTAGTCTTTTCTGGTTTTGAGTCATATAGTTGAAATCATGATAAATCATATCAAACACTTTTCCCAACGAATCGGCGTATAAATCAAGAAAGCTATTCGTATCTCTGTTTATTTTTCTTCCATTATATTGTGTGATATCATAATAAACACTATCAATGATACCTCCATTTACGGCTGAATCCAGGTTTGTATAACTAATAGTATCAATTCTGTATTTATAGCTCACTGGTATTCCACTTCCACTTTGTTTTGAAACAATATCTCTTATGTAAAATATAGTATCTTGCCCTAAAGAATAATATTTTCCAATAATCTCAACATTAGATGTTATATTTGCTCCACTTGAAGGACTAGAAATTTCATGGCTATAATGAAATATATCGCCAACATCATAATTATAGATTTCTCTATTTGTGGAAACAGATTGGGCTGCCATATTAATAATTAATAGACTAAAAATAAATTGAAAAAGCACTTTTCTTTTCATAATATTATTCTTTAATAAATTTACCACTATAAACTGTTTGATTATCAGATGCCAATTTCACTAAATAGATGCCTGATGATAATTTATCAATATTTACTTGGTATTCCTTTTCAAAATCCGAGATTTGATGTTTCATTACCAATTGTCCCGAGACGTTGTAAATTTCCATTTGAAGTTTTCCATTTTGATTTTCTTCAAATCGCAAGTTGAAATTATCTGATACCGGATTAGGATATAGCAAAGGCTGATTTTTAGTTATTATTAGTTGATTATCTTTTACTGATACCGTAAAAGCTCCCGGAGCCATTCCCATACTATCCATTTTTACAAGCCATGCACCTGCGTTATAACTTCCAACATAAGGTTTATGATATCCTGCTGCTAAGAAACCACCATCATCAGTTAAAATCATATCGTTAAACTGGCAATCTTCTCTAAAGTCTGAGCCAAAATGATAATATCTTGACCATATACTATCTCCATTGCTACTATTAAGTTTTAGCATTATTCCTTTATAACCGCTGGCTGTTGAATCAAGTTTTAAAACACTTGATGTTCCAGAAATTATAATGTCCATATTATCAAGAATACTTGCTGATATAGATTGGTGTAATCCTATACATTTAAAATTTTGATATAAATAATATCTTTTTTCCCAAATCTTTTGTTTAGTATTTATGTTTACTTTATATATATCGACTGCATTAGGATAATTACCTGTAGTGCTTTCATCGTATATATATTGTCCGACAACTATAGCTATACTATCATTTAATAAGTTTATATCTTGACCAATACGATGAATATAGTTATTGTCAAGTGAATATATCCATTGTTGATTACCATATTTATCTGTTTTTACTAAATTCAATCCTCTTGTTGGAATTGAAGCGAAAATATATCCGCTATCTAATGAGATTTCAATATCAAAAGTATAAGAAATATTATTGTAAACTTTTCTCCATTCCACATTACCATCTGTGTCGAGTTTTAAGAGATATGAGCGTTCATTTGCATTAACATTTATACAATTTATATAATATTTTCCAGTAATAATATAACCTCCGTCTAAAGTTTGTTTGACAGAAGTTAATGCATTAAGCACATATTCACCACTTAAACATCCTGCTATTGAATCTGGCAAATCATAGATTTTAATCCAGAGAGTATCAAGATTCTGATTTAGTTTTACTATATATGCATCCCAATAGCCAGTTGAATTATGTTTTACATGACCAATTAATAAAATATTACTATCATTATCAACAATAATTGTATTTCCTGGGTATGTGCTTATTAAAAAGCTTGTATCACCAATAAGTTTTTTATCTAATACATTCCCATATGAATCAGTTTTAACTATTGAATTCCATACATGATTTATACTATCAACAATCCCATTATTAAAGAAATAATTATTTCCAATTTTAACCATTGAAAGTATTTCATTATGAGTATGAGTTGAATCACCAAAGAAGTAAGCTGTTTTATTGAAACTCTGAGCAGATGCTGTGAAGTTAATTATTAATAATATTGTTAGAGTTATAAATAATCGTTTCATAATTAAAGCTATAAAAGTCTCCAATCGATTTTGATTGGAGACTTAAATTAAAAATTATTGCTTGTCCGTAATTATGCCACTTAAAAATAAATACCTATATTACAAGAAAAATTTTGACATGAATATAATCAAATTTTTCGAGCAGTTTCCAGATGAGCCTAGCTGTAAAGAGCATTT
>JAIPBB010000265.1 GCA_021739805.1 Saprospiraceae bacterium
CCACATGAGTAAACTACATTTGGAACATAACCATTTCTTTCGTTTTCTTGCGGAATTAGGATTGGTTCTTCAATTTCACCAATTACTTTTGTCGGATCATTTAGATCAAGTAAAATTGCTCCAATTGAATATATTCTCATCGGACCTACTCCATGAGTAAGCAACAACCAACCGTTCTCAGTTTTTAATGGCGATCCGCTATTACCAATCTGAACAAATTCCCAATAATATTTAGGTTCTCTTATAAGTATTTTTTTATCCCAATAATGGATATTATCCGAATACATAATATATAAATTTTCGGCATCATTTCTTGAGATTATTGCATATTTCCCATTTATTTTTTCAGGGAACAAAGCCATACCTTTATTTTGAGAACCCTCTCCCATTAATGTTGATATTTTGAAACGAAGAAAATCTTTTGTTTCGATTAACTGAGGTAAAATGCTAAATCCATTATAAGCGGTATATGTCCCATAATATTTTTCTTCTCCGCTTTTTTCAATAAAATTAACAAAACGTGCATCTTCAATAGCTCTTATATCTGTTGTTGATCTGGGGAAAATAACTCTTTGGGATAGATGAATTGCCTCATCAAATTCGATTTCATAATTAGAACTTTCGAGCCAGTATAATGTATCAATTGCCCTGTCGTGATCAGGGGTTATATTATTATTATTTCTGAAATGGTTTATACTTTTTTTAAGTTCATCATAAGTGAATTCATCAAGCAGTTCATCAAGAATTTTTTCGGCATATTGTAAACAATTAAGGTCTTTTAATTTTAGTATAAAATCTGATTTAGAATTAGGTGCACCATAAATATCTTTTGCTATTTCAACAAGATTGCTGTCTTTTCCAACTATCATATTTCCTGAACTTTCAATAATACCTTCTTTAAAAACAACCGAGGACATATGTCCTTCACCAACAGCTCTGAAACTAATTATTACACGAAGTTCACCTTCTTTTAATTTTCCCTGATTGGGGTGTGGAATAACCGAAGGATTGAATAGTGCAGCTGATTCGATAGAATACTCCATAGTGAAATATGAACCAATCAGTAATTTTTTTTCAAGAGGTAAATCATTATAAATTGTTACATCAAGCTGACTATTAATGTTATCAAAATTATCTTTAAAAATTCTTTTAATATCAATTATATGTCTGCTTGAAAAATTTTCGCTTATCTGCTCGAGTAATTGTTTTATTTTTTTATCCGAAAGATCGAGAATACGATTAATGATTTTATATATTCTTACTTTTTCAAGACCGAAAATTTTTGTTATCACTCTTGTTTCATCAGGATTAAAATTCAAATTTTGTCTGATTGAATTAATTTTTGCTTTTTTATAGTTCATTTTTTTAATTGGATTTAAGAATGCAAAATAAACAAAAAAATTACAATGTTGGATAAAATGCATCCTCAATATGTTCGATATGATTTCCATTGTTTGATACAACAATAGAAACAATATCGAACCTTGCTTCATTATTAATATCTTTTCGTGTGATGAATGCCTGAGCTGCCCGAATTAAGAACTCTTGTTTTTTCTTTGTAACGGCAAAATATGGTTCACCGAAATTATTCGAACGTCTGGTTTTAACTTCCACAATTACCAAATATTCTTTATCGTAAGCGATAATATCTATTTCATCTTTTCCGAATGTCCAATTTGTATCAATAATTTTAAAACCTTTTTTGCTGAGAAATATTCGGGCAAGTTCTTCACCTTTTTTTCCTAAATCATTATGTTCTGCCATGGTAGTATATATTTTGAATTGTTCAATTTTATTCTGAAAGGAAAATGCTAAAGTAATCAAAAAAGATTTATGAGATGATATTTTAGATTTATGATTGAGTTCACTCTGAAAAGTAATTTTAGTCACAAAGACTCAAAGAATTCACAAAGTTTATTATATTGATTGTGTGTTCTTTGTGTATCTTCGTGTCTTAATGGCAATTTTTATTTTTTAATTTTTTTTTATTTATTGAGGTGGACTCATGATTTAAACTCTAAGCTAACTTTATCACTAACTTCAAGTTTAACTTCACGACCTAAAATTAAGGCATAATTTTTATTTATATGCCCTGCAGGAAAATTAAAACAAACAGGATAATTATAATCTGCCACAATATCAGAGATTATTTCGTAAGCAGTTTTTCCAAAAGGAATTTTATTATCATTCATATCGTTCATCCCTCCTACTACCAGTCCTGCAAGTTTATAAAGTTTACCGGATCTTTTCAAATTCATCATCATACGGTCGATGTGATAAAGATATTCATCAAGGTCTTCGAGAAATAGAATTTTTCCTTCAGTATTAATATCTGAGGGCGAGCCAATCAAACCATAGATCATCGAAAGATTTCCGCCACAAAGAATTCCTTTTGTTATTCCGTTTCTGTTAAATTCCGAATTATTTATTGAAAAAGATATTTTTTCACCAAATATAGCTTTTCTAAGACTTTTGACAGAAGCGATACCTTTTTCTTCACCAGAAAAACTAATCGGCATTGGTGCATGTAATGTTTCAATTCCAAAATTTGAGTGAATGTGAGAATGAAAAACTGTAATATCACTATATCCAATTATCCATTTTGGGTTTTCTCTGAATTTTGAGAAATCCAGTTTATCAATAATCCTCACCGAGCCATAACCTCCGCGTGCAGCAACAATTGCTTTAACAGAAGGATCATCAAGCATGTTTTGAAAATCTGATTTTCTTTCTTCATCAGTTCCTGCAAACTGATTATTACTATTAAAAAGATTTTTTCCTAAAACAACTTTGAGACCCCAGGTTTTAAAAGTTCTAATAGCATTTTCAATTTCAGAAATATTGATTTTTCTTGCCGGAGCAACAATTGAAATCTTATCTCCTTGTTTTAAAAATGGTGGTGTTTTCATAAATTATTTAACTTTGCCGAAATTACTGAAAAATTATTGAATGATGAATAAAGATCAAAGCAAATTTAAAAGATATACTGTTACTTCAGCGCTTCCATATGCAAATGGACCAATTCATATCGGGCATCTTGCCGGTGTTTATGTTCCTGCCGACATCTATTGCAGATATTTGAGATCGATCGGAGAAGATGTTCTGTTTATCGGAGGATCGGACGAACATGGAGTTCCGATTACAATTAAAGCACGACAGCTTGGGGTTAAACCTCAGGATATAGTTGATAAATATCATGAAATAATTAAAAAATCTTTTAAGGATTTTGGTATTTCTTTTGATGTTTATTCAAGAACTTCAGCAAAGATTCATCATGATACTGCTAGTGAATTTTTTAATACTTTATATGATAATGGTGAGTTTATTGAAAAAACTTCCGAGAATTATTATGATGAAAAAGAAAATCAATTTCTTTCCGACAGATATATTACAGGAACTTGTCCACATTGCGATTATGAAAAAGCTTATGGCGACCAATGCGAAAATTGCGGAACTTCGTTAAGCCCCACAGAATTGATAAAACCAAAGTCTGCTTTATCAGGAAATATTCCAGTTTTAAGAGAAACAAAGCACTGGTATTTACCACTCGATAAATATGAACCATGGCTTAAAGAATGGATTGTTGAAGGACATAAAGACGATTGGAAATCGAATGTTTACGGGCAATGTAAATCGTGGATTGATTTGGGATTAAAACCAAGAGCTGTTACTCGCGATCTTAATTGGGGTGTTAAAGTACCGATTGAAGGTGCTGAAAATAAAGTACTTTATGTTTGGTTTGATGCTCCGATTGGATATATTTCTGCAAGTAAAGAATGGTCGGAGAAAACAGGCAAAGATTGGAAACCTTACTGGAAAAGTGAAGATTCAAAACTTATTCATTTTATCGGAAAAGACAATATCGTTTTTCATTGTATAATTTTCCCTGCAATGTTGAAAAAAGAAGGAAGTTTTATTCTTCCTGAAAATGTTCCTGCAAACGAATTTCTTAATCTCGAAAACGATAAAATTTCGACTTCAAGAAATTGGGCGGTCTGGCTTCACGAATATCTCGAAGAGTTTCCCGGACAGCAGGATGTGTTAAGATATGTTCTTACTGCAAATGCCCCTGAAACAAAAGATAATGATTTTACATGGAAAGACTTTCAGGCAAAAAATAATAACGAGCTTCTTGCAATTTTTGGAAATTTTGTAAACAGAACTATTGTTTTAACTCATAAATATTTTGATGGCAAAGTTCCTGAATTAGGTAATTTGGATGAAAATGATAAAGCTGTTTTAAAAGAAATAAAAGTATTTCCTGATAAAATTGCAAGTAGTCTTCAGAAATATCGCTTCCGCGAAGCTCAGGCACAAATGATGAATCTGGCTCGATTAGGAAATAGATATCTTACAGAAACAGAACCTTGGAAAAAAATTAAGACTGATGAAAACAGAGTAAAAACAATTTTAAATATTTCGCTTCAAATATGTGGAAATATGTCAATTTTGTGTGAGCCGTTTTTACCTTTTACTTCTTATAAATTAAGCAAAATGCTTAATCTCCCAAAGCTGGTTTGGAAAGATGCCGGAAATGAAAGTATTTTGAAAAGCGGACAACAGATTGAAAAGGCAGCTTATTTGTTCGATAAAATAGAAGATAAAACCATTGAGCAACAAGTACAAAAATTACTTGATACAAAAAAAGAAAATGCAGCAAATGGAGTAAAAATTAATCCTGCAAAAGAGAACATTAATTTTGATGATTTTGCAAAACTTGATATTCGCACAGGGACAATTATTGAAGCCGAAAAAGTACCAAAAACAAAAAAACTTATAAAACTGAAAATTGATACAGGAATTGATGAAAGAACAGTTGTTTCAGGCATTGCCGAATATTACAAAGCCGAAGACATAATTGGAAAAAAAGTAAGTATTCTTGTAAATCTTGCTCCTAAAAAACTTAGAGGAATAAAATCGAACGGAATGATTCTAATGGCAGAAAACGAACATGGTGAATTATGTTTTGTTTCTCCTGATAAGGATTTCAGAAATGGAAGTGAGGTAAAATAGATTTTCATTGTTTCATTGTTAGGTGGTTTATATTTTTTAATCAATAATGAAACAATGTTTTGTAAAATTAACTTTAGAAAAAACCTCTGAAACAATAAAGGTGGTAAATACAAATTAGGTGTCATTCAAACAAACAGTACAACAACAATATGAAATTCGGGAAAACTATAAAATTATTCTTAATCGACGGAGATAAAAACGGGCGATTGACTTGTGAACTTTCAAATTGGACTGGTAAAGCATATAAAATTCCTCGTAAATCGATTAAAATATGCTCGGATAGACCAGAGTTACAGACAACCGGAGTTTATATACTTTTAAATAAAAGTGCTGATTTATCGGAAAATGGACAGTTATATATTGGAGAAGCAGAGGATATATTCAAAAGATTGACACAGCATGTAAAAGAAAAAGATTTTTGGAATGAAGCGATTATTTTTATAAGCAAAGATGACAATTTAAATAAAGCACATATAAAATATCTTGAGAATAGATTACATGAAATTGCTACAAAAGCAAGCAGATTCGTATTAATTAATACGCAGAAACCTACTCAATCGAGTATTTCAGAATCAGAAAAGGCTGAAATGGAAGAATTTCTTTCAAATATTTTAACATTGATAAGTACGCTTGGTTACAATGCTTTTGAACAGATTCGACAAGTTGATACTAAGGAGCAAATTGAAAAGGAGAAAGATTTATTTTACATTTCTGCAGTAAGAGGAGCAAATGGAATTGGTAAGACAACATCAGAAGGATTTGTTGTTTTTGAAAATTCACAAGTAGCTGACCCAGTAACAAATTCATATCCGAAAATTATGCAAAAACTACGAAATGTTTTGGTTGCGGAAGGTGTGATTATTAAGGAACAAGATAAAGTTATACTAAAACGCGATTATTTATTTAGTAGTTCTTCATCTGCAGCGATGATAATTATGGGGCGTAGTGCAAATGGATTGACTGAATGGAAACTAAAATCAGGGAAAACATTACAAGATTATGAAGCGGGAGAAAATAATTAACGATCGCTCAACAATATATGATTCATAAGAGTTACAGAGGTTATAAATTTTTTTACCAACATTTAATTTGGTTTATATTGTTAGGTTTGAAGCACGAAATACTAAACGTATCATACAATAAACAGTAAGTTAAAAAATTCATTATAAAAATCTGAGACTCTAAAAACAAAGTAGCCCCGACAAGAATCGAACTTGTATCTAAAGTTTAGGAAACTTCTATTCTATCCGTTGAACTACGGGGCCGGATAATTTTTCGGGTGCAAAAGTACTATTTTTTAAAAAGTAAAATGAGTTCTATTAATCTAATTTCTCATATTTTGAAATTCCTCTTCCAACGGTTCCAACGCAAATATTATCTGTTTTGTCAACAATTATCGAAGTAATATTATTACTTACAAGTCCATCATCTGTATTATATGTCGTCCAGTTTATGCCATCATATTTTGAAACTCCATAACTCGTTCCAAACCACATATTATCGTAATGGTCTTCTGCTATTGCATGCACTTCATTAAATACTAATCCATTATCCATTGTATAATTATACCAACTGTTTCCATCGTACTTTGCCAATCCTCCAAGAGTTCCAAACCATAAATTATTTTCTGAATCAATAAATATTGTCAGGATATAATTTGCTAATGGATATTCCGATATAAAAGTAGTCCAATGCTCACCATCAAATTTTGAAATTCCGTATTCTGTTCCAAACCATTTATTGTCATTCTGGTCAACAACAACGGCACGTACATTATTATGAACCAATGTAAGATCTCCATCTTTTTTGTATGTTGTCCAGATAGAATATCCATCAAATTTTGAAACACCATCGTGAGTGGCAAACCAAATATTATTATCATTATCAAAAGCAATGTCTCGAATAATATTATTTGTTAATCCGTTTTCTTCCGTATAACTATTCCATATCGTACCATTAAAAACTGAAGATCCGGAAATAGTTCCAGCCCATAAATGACCCTGAGAATTAATTTCTAAATTAGTTATGCTGTGATATATAATCCCATTTTGCGTAGAAAAAGACGTGAAATTATTTCCATCGAATTTCGAGATTCCATATTCGGTACCTATCCAGATATTATTATCATTATCAACGGCCAAATCATAAACTTCATCGCAGATAAGATTATCTTTTGTTGAATAATTTGTCCATTTTTCAGTAGGAGCCGGCGTTGGTGTCGGGTCTTCTTTACATGAAGAGATGATTAAAAATGATGAATATAATACTAATAAAATTAAATATTTGTTGTTCATTTTTGATGATTTTTAAAATTGTTATTAATTAAAAATGTAAATGTAGTAATATATATACGATTATTCAATAAAAATGAACTGAAAAAGCATGTATCTGAACAGAATAATTTTCCATATCTGGGACAATCATCTCAACAAACATAATGTATAAAATGCACAACAATAAATAAATAGCAGACTGGCTTGATTTTTGAAGTAGTGATTATTAATAATTTTATTATTTTTACAAATAATTATCGGAGGGAATATGAAATATCTTATCACATTGTTTTTATTATTGTTATTCGTTTGCTCTTGTAATAAATGGGGAAATGAAAACAATAATGAAACAGAAGATATTAAGAACATTAATGAATTAATTGTTTCTCAGGATTTTAATTGGACTACTTCAGAAAGTATTACATTTTCGATGAAAA
>JAIPBB010000266.1 GCA_021739805.1 Saprospiraceae bacterium
AACCTGAATCAAAAGAAAATACACAAGAATAGGAGAAATAATCATTTGTTATCACCAATTCGTTGTTTTCCTTGTCGAATCCAAAAAGTGCGCCCGAATCCTGGACTAAGTAGTCAGAAAATGATACTTCGTCTATTTCCGTGTCAATTTGTGCAATCTTTACATGATTGGTGAAATATGCAAAATTTTTATTTGTCTTAAAGCTAACATCTTGCGGATCGTCTAAGGGTGTAGACAATCGTCTATCATTCCGTCCAGATAGTGCAAAGATCCAATCCTTTGCAGGTTTTTACTACAAAAGGTATCTGGACGCTCTTTCAGGGCACCGGTGATGTTCTTTTTTCTGCTACTAAACCCCTTAATGGCGAAGTGGCAAAAAATAAAGACCAGATCATATCCACCGGCACCGGAGTAACATATTCTACTGACAGGGGATTATATCTTATTGAGGGAAGAAAAGTCACAGACTTAACAAAACTGTTGAAAGGTATGCCGAACACTCATATTCAGGCAGTTGATAACTATACATTAAGACTTAATCACATTAGTTTAGTAGAGATTGTAGATAATTTATCAACAATTGATGCAAAAGACTACATTTTGGGTTCAAACTGTAGAATTAGTTTCGATAAAAGGAATAACGAGCTGCTTGTAACAAATTATCGTTTAGCAGGAATATTAGATGATGATGCTGATGCTGATATATTATCTAAATATGGCTTAAATACAGAGGGTTATGACTTAAATTATTCCTATGTATTCTCTTTTGAATCAGGATATTGGCACAAAAAGAGTAATGCTTATAGAATTTTGATAAATAACTATCCTGAATTATTGTGTCAACGCGAGGATAGTAGTGATGACGGGATATTCAGCTTATCACAAGAAAACTATGTCAACAATATTTCAACAGTGTTGTCAACCCGGCCATGGAAATTGGATAGTGAAGCAAATTTTACCCTTTTGCATCGGGCAGTACAACACATGGAGATAACTACGAAAGACAGTGTATATGCAGGTTTCTATGTCTTCGGAAGCAATGATCTTCACACCTGGCAACTTCTTACAGGAAGCGACAGGAAGACTGGAGAAATAACAGATATACTCCTGACCAAAACACATTGTAAAGTGAAGTATTATATATTTCTATTTGCAGCTAATTTAAAGCTCTATGATACAGTAAACTCTAAGAAGATAGATAATTCTATTAATACTCTTGATATTCAGTTTTATCATAAACTGATGAGCAAAATACGATAGATACAACTTCAACAAAAATATGTTGAAGCTAATTTTTATTTTTCTATTTTAAGCGTTTCTAAGCGATTGTTTTTGTTGAGTTATATATTCTATCATAAATATTCTGATATGTTGTATTTGGGGTGATATGTGCGTCTGTATGGCGATTTTGGTTCAACTACGTTTAAACGTGAACTAATCAAATGCCTTTATTAAGTTAACACCCGATTCGTGGTGAACTACCCATTTGCTAAAGACAAATGGGCTTCGGGTTTCACAAATACGAGGTCTTTTTTCGCCATTAAGGCGTACATGAATGCGATAAACATAACCAAGTTCCCTGTTGCATTCCAATGATGTAATTTTCCCTATATTTCCGAGAGCTTTAACCTTTTTGCCTCGCTGCATCCATTTTTCTATTTTTCTCATAACATTCATTTTAGTTCAACTTATTCCATTAATGAATTAATTCTATACAGGAAAAATTTCTTCTTCTATATCCACAATTATTTCCTCTTTAATATGTTCGAAATATTTTTCCCTAACTTCATCAGCTTTTCCCCACCAACATTGAAATCCCCACACATATTTGCCAGAATCCAATTTTATACAAGGATTTTTCATTTCTGCTTCTTTCCATGGCGATATATCAGGAACCTTATCACCTAAATATTCGCCTTCGCCGTAACTTTTCATTACGCCGTCTTCAACACATTCAATTGCTAATACTCTCATTTTTAATTTATTTCTTAATTTATTCTAATAGAATCCAAAAATTGATTATTTATTCATCTGAACCAAATCCAATTTCCTGACGCTTAAATGATCTTATATCTTTCCATGCTTTTTCGTATCCTTCATTAAATGCCTCGGATTGAGCATCTTTTATGGTATCAATAACAACCTGTCTAAATTTTAATATTTCACATTTTGAAACATTATCGGTAAAAATATATATCCCTGTCAGGTTTTCTTTTACAATTTCTTCCGGTGTTTTCATATTTTAAATAATTTCAAATTCAATTCTTCTCTGTTTATATTTAATTTCCCATTGCCGGTAGTCTAATTCATATAACAAATCCATGTGTTGATAATAAAATTTATTCAACATCTGTCTTAAAAAATAATCGTTATTCAGTAATTTTTTATAATGTAAAAACTTTGGCTGCTTAATCATCCTGGTTCTATGTTCTGATATATAAATTAATCCAGCATATTCCGGGACCTCATCTTTTGCTATCAATCCCTTTGGTACTGCGAAACAAAATCTATTAGGCTTCATAGTTTTATCAGATTGCAGATAATCATGCTTTTTAATATTTCTGTTAAAACCTACCGTCTTATTAAAATCATTAAAATAATCTGATCTACTTACCTTTATTTCAATCTCCCAAACATAACCAGATTTAGAGACAGCCAAAAAGTCTGATTCATTGCCAAAAACATAAACATTAAAAAGTTTATATTCAAAATACTTAAATCTCCTAAATAGATGTTTTTTTATATCTGCAGCTGTCATTATAAATGCAAACTTTTCATAATAACAAGGAAAACGTCCAGTCCAGAAATATTATCCTGATCAAAATGCCATTCTCTGGTCGGAGTCTGATCAATTTCTTCCTTAAAAACCCTTGTTCTTCTCTTGTGAAAATAAGCGCGTCTTGTAGATAAATCAAATATGATATGTCCTGCTTCAATTTCTATTATCCAATTATGATCTTTAACTTCTTTTATTTGCATGATATTTTCTTTTTCATTTTCTTAAACTTTCTCCTTTAAATTTTTCAACAAATGCTCCTATTTTCAATTCACGTTCCCTGTTTTTTTCTTTTATTGAATGCCTCGGGAATGATCTGCCTTTATATTTGTCTGCTTCTAAAATTGATTTATCCGCTGCAGCCTTACATCTTTCCTGAAAATATTTGTCAAACCATGATAAAATAATTTGTCCATCCAGCCTGTCATAAATTTGTCCCCATCGTCCTAATTTTGCCTTTTTGAAAATAATATTGATATCAGCGATTGTAAGATTATAATATTCGTCAACAATCATCATTGCTGTTTCCCTGGTCTGCTCGTCTGTCATTTTCCTTCCTAAATTTAGAAACTCTCGAATATTAACAATCCATCCTTCAATGTATGCCTGGGTAAAATCTTCTCCGAATATTTTTTTTATTTTTACGATTGCAGGAGTACTTGTTTCTAATGCATCTGAAACATTATCAATCTTTTTGAGTTGCCTCTGTACCATTGGGATTGCGAAGTCTTTCAAGAATTGATTTGCGGTAATTGTAGCTAACTCCTGATTGCTTCTCACGCTCGGAAGATTCTTTTCTATCTTTTCTCTTTTGCTCATTTCTTGATTTTGTTAACAATACTTCAAAATATGGAATATCTTCTTTATTCTTTTTTCTCAATTTTGTCGTTGATCGAATCTGTTCTTTCCAAAAATCATCCTTTTGCAGGAAAAGGAAAATTTCGCGAAATTCTTCAATTGTGTGTTCATCCCTTTCTATTAAAAGTCTTATCGGATCAACCCACGTTTTAAATTTTGCTTTGTCGATTTCCGAATTAGAAATATCCAGTTCTTTTAAATTTGATTTTACTAATTCCCAAAACGAAATAGCAATTTGATAATATTTTTTAGTCTCGGGGTCGAGGGTTGATTCATCAACTTTCGACAATAAAGATTTCTTATTTCTTATCTTCTTATCATTCTTATCATTCTTGTTTGTGTTTTCCTGTTGTTTTCCTGTTGTATGCCCAGTTGTCTTTTTTTCTTGATAATCTTTATAATTTACTATCTCAATAATAGAGTATGAGTGGCTTAGCTGTTGTCTAACCTGTTGTTCTTTTTCGAGGTCATTTAGGAACTTTCTTGTTTTGGTTCTTGACCACCTCCACCTTTCAGCTAATTTTATCTGACTCCATCCTACTGCCCCTCTTTTTACTTCAATTTTGTGTTCCCGGCAATAAAAAAAATTATCTTCATGATTCGCCAACATTAATAAATCTACCCACGCCTGACCCCTTGTGAAGGGTTCGCATAGCCATAGTTTGTTATCTTTTAATTTTCTATGCAATTTAATCCACCCATTATTCATAAAAATATTATTTCTTTTTCCACGGATCCTCAATATTGTGTTCTCTCAAATAATTATGATATTTCTCCTTGTATCTATCAGCAACTTCTTTCAGGTATGCTGCATCAAGTTTTAAGGGAAGTTTTTTGAGCTCCCAGAGTTCCTGTAATGTTTTAAGATCATATTTTTCTGTAATCCATTTTGCCATTTCGTCCTGGCGCCCTCCCATGTATTTATTGCATCTCAAACATTGGGGGGCTGTATTAGCTTCTACAAAAGCCGTTGAATAATTAGTACTATTGCCATCAAATACACGAATATAGTGGCCTACATGACATTCCTTACTGTTTATTAGCATGAGTTTTCCACAAGTAGAGCATCTTATGGTTACACTATCCCTATCAACATTATTAGTAATAAGTATATATCTCGAAAACCACTTCCAGGCCGTTGACCGGTAAAATCTTTTGTGAGGTGATTTAAGAACTTTTCTGCCATTTTTATTCCTGATAGTATATTTCCCTGGCTTTTGTTTTGATTTCCATTTACGAGCAGCCAGGTTGCTTCTCTCGAGCAAGGATTTATTATAACAGAGCCGGCATAATTTTGGCTTTATTGTGCTGTTATAAGGAATCCACCGGGAACTCCTTCCGCATTTTTCACATCGTAATAGTTGGCCTGTTTCTATTGTGGAGTTTTTTGTATATTTATTCATTTTAACAAGCGGTTTAAATTTTTCTTTTGATGGACTTTTGTAAATTTTTCCAGTTCTTCAATTAAACTTAATAACTTATATTTTGAGGGTTCAGGAAGATTATTATTTCCGCTGTCTGCACCGATGTTAACTTGTTTTGGCCTACATAATTTTATAAGATCAATCATTGTTTTTATGTCAAAATCAATAATCGGTTCGACAGTAACATAAGTGTCAATTCTTTTATAAAATAGATTATGCATGGAGATTGCTCTACTAAAAGGTAAAGGGCAATTATGCATTATGTCTTGATACCATCTGTTTGTTTCAATTGTGGTGCAAACAATAGATTGTTCTGTAATTACAGTTGAATCTTTATAATCTAATATTCGTGAAGGGTTTTTGGTCTGAAATAAATATTTATTATCATGCAGATAACAATGGTTTAGAGTATCAACTATCCAACTTTCCGGAATATCATTGGCCCACATATCACAGGAAGAACCAACAAAAATAAAATTGCCCTGCTCTAAATCTGTTTTAAGTTCTTTTTCATCGAAATGTAAGGGCGCTTGTTTTCCAAATCGTTTCATGTAGCAATAACTACAATCATGCGGACAGGCTCCTTTAATTGTATTCCATGTATGAGTAACAAATTCATACATATTCCCTTTTGATTTATTAAGTCCCATAATTTAATCCCTTAATTCATCTATGAGTTTTTTAATATCCTCATTACTGATATTTACATTCATTTTTTCCCTGACATAATCACAAAATCTCTCTTTGTCGTAATAAAATGCTTCAAAGGGATGTAAATCAGAGAAAGTTTCAAATGCTAATCGTTCAGCATTTTCTTTTGTTACTATTGCCATAGTCTTTTGATTATCTTTTTGAAAAAATCCCTGACTGGTTTTTCTTTGTTTTTCCAATCCTGTTCTGTTAATTGAATAAATTGCAATCCATATTTTTTAGCCATGTTCTGGCTTATTCCATAGGCAGTATAGAATCCCAGGAAAAGCTGAACGGTGTAAATTCGATTAAGATTAAGAGGCAATTTCCCCTCCTTGTTATCTGTAATTTTTACGGAGTTCCCGCTAAACCACCGATAAAATCCAATTCCTTGTTCATTAAAAACTTTAAAGCCGTATTTATCTCGTGTTTTCATCATTAGTAATTACATAATCAATATGAAGCTTTCTTGCAGTATCATTATTTTTTTCATAAGCTGCCTTAAAGACTGGTCTGTATTTTTCCCTGTAATCAGGATCCGTATCAAGAAAATTATTAACAGATTTTATGGCGTTCATAACAGTGACGTGATCTTTGTCGTAGAATAATTTTCCAGCTTCAGCTAAGGTTAGTTTATGAGTTGTATGAAGCAAAGAAAGATGAATTTGTCGCGGTATAAGAAATTCGTCCTCCCTATTCTTTTTTTGTTTTAGCATTGCATCTTTTGTTACTCCGGAAACTCTGCATATTAACTGGAAAAGGGGTTCAAATTCGGCATAACCAAAAGTCTCATAAATCTTATTAATAATTTTTTCTGCCCTGTTTTTGCAGGTTTCAACAGTTTTGAACATTTCATCAGACTTGCCGTTAGATGAAAATTGTTCTTTTATTTTTATTATATCTAATGCCAGATCAACAAGATCACTTTGAAGAATATCAATTTTTTGTAAATCCATGATTTCTTTCTCTTTTATTGATTATAACTTCCTGATACTCCCCGGGAATAATTCAGTTCTTCCTTATATTTTGAAAGTACAGAACGGCACCAGTCTAAAAGATGGGTGCAGGTTCTATTTTCGCGTTCAATCATATCAACCAGCCACGTTTCATAAGTACAGGCAGATCGGATAAATTCTTTTTGAGCAGAAGCAGAAAGATATGTTCCCTTCATTTGCTCTATCAAAGAGACAAGGATATCCGATTTTAGCTTCTCGTTAAGATGATATTTAGCATCGGCCTGCATTGTACCCGTCCTGGCTAAATAAACAGCTATCTGATTGCCTATTTCGACAATATCATCTCCGCTTAGTGAAACATCATCAGAGGTCTTTTCTAAGGCTTTATTTAGAAAAACACCAATAGCAAGGGCTTCTTGTTCGAGCTGGGGCTTGGGAGTTATGAATGAGTACATTGTGTCTTAAGATTTTTTCTTATTCAGGCTTATTTCTTCATCAGTATAATATTCTTTTAAATCCATCTCAAAACTGAGACCCATATAATCCAGCATTTCATCTACTTCCGTTAATGATTTTTTTCCAAAATTTCTAAATCTAAGCAGCGCCAGTCGTTTATAAGAAACTAAATCTCGTAATGTATGTATATCATTTTCTTCAAGACAGTGTAACGCCCTGACAGAAAAATACAAACCATTGGCACACACATCATTCAGTTTAGTCTTTAATAATTCACGCATATGAAGCGCTTCATCATTAAACACTTTATTAGTCTCATAAGAGTTTGGAATTGCAGATAATTCTTTTTTAAGCGCTTCCAAAAATCTTTCTATAATCCTGTCAGCAACAACTCTTCCAATTTGCAATAAATCTTCATTTGATATTTTTTCCATGATTAAAATCCCTCTTTATTTAAACTTATTTCAAGTCCTTTGTCAGCAATATAGACGGGCCGGCCCGTTACGGATTCAATTTCTTTTTTAAATAGCTTAGCATCGCTATTTTTGTCAGATAAATG
>JAIPBB010000267.1 GCA_021739805.1 Saprospiraceae bacterium
TTGTAAAAGGCTACTACTTTTAATTCATTGTCTTCGATAAAAGCCGCAAGTTCATTCTTTTCATAATCTGAATAGCATGCCGGGTCAATAATTATACATTCCTTAGTTTCGTCATAAAGCACAAAACTATTAACCTGAAAAGCATTGAAAATAAAGGTTTTTATTGTTATCATTATATTTCTGATTTAGTTCACCGCAAAAATAAAATTTAGGTCTTAAATGGCAAAAGTAGTTTAATTTTATTTGTGTTAATTTCTTTCCAACCATACTACAATAAAAAAATATTTTTCCTGAAAGTACTGAATTTACAGTAGAGACAAATATATGTTAATAAGTTTCAAAAAAATAATTCACTTTTAGGGGTTACCTTTTTAAATTTTTGGAATTAATAGGTAAAAATTGTTATTATCTTTTAGATGTATTATTAAAAACAAGCCTTGCAATGTTACAGAGCTTATTATTAATATTATTCTCAATGAGCTTTTCCAAGCTCCCATCTTCTAGTGTTTATATGCTTTCTTACACACACACACACACACACAAATTGCGACTTTCGGACTGTTAGTATAAAAAATTGTTTCAAAAAATTTCTTATAAGATTTCTAAAACGGTATCCTGCCATGGGATTTTCATAAGGATAGTTCTTTAAGAATGGACAATTTAAAAAAGCAAAAATAAATAGGGAACAAATTAAATATTATAATAATAACTAAAACATATAAAATGAAAACTATAATTAACATAAAAACAATAAAAGTCTCAATAATTTTAGTAATATTATGCTTTGGAGCAGAATTCATCTATGGTCAAACTGTTAGTGCATCAGATATGCAATATTTACCAAACTATAGCGAATATAATGAACCTAATTGGAAGCTAGTTTGGGATGATGATTTTTCATCCTTAGACCTAACCAAATGGAAAGTTTGGGACAATTACGATCAATGGGGTAAAGCTGGTTCTGTTTGTATTGATGATAACGTATCAGTTGCTAATGGAAAACTGAAACTTGATGTAAAAAAAGAAACCTACCAATGTCCAATAAATGCAAGTGGCCAAACTCCATATTATTGTTTCAGACAAAAGCAATCTTCAAATCCGAGTAGTTTTGCATATAATTATACAAGTGGCTTTGTTCAGTCTAAATGCAATTATGAAGTTGACTACGGATATATAGAGGCAAAAATTGCTTTTCCAGATGAACCAGGTACTACATCCTGTTTTTGGACTTTAAACACTGAGTGTAATTCAATTGGAACAAATGCAGGAGAAATTGATATTGCTGAAGTTTGGGGAGTAAATCAAGTTGATGGTCTTTTATTGCCAAAAGAGGAATTTTCAACTAATGTACACTTATGTTATCCTGATGATGATCCTCTTTGTAATGACCCTGATAGAACTTTTGATGTATCAATTTTACCACAGTCCATAACAGCTTATCATATATATGGATTAGAGTGGACTCCAACAACTTTGAAATTTTATTTTAATGGAATCTTAGTAGATACAAAAGTAAATCCTGGAGTAGTGAACAAAGTCGATCTTTTGTTAAATAATTTTGTAGAAATGTTATATGAAGACCCTTTACTCTGGATTAGCTTTTCAAATAATACAATAAGCATGTATGTTGATTGGGTGAGAGTTTATGCACCTACTGATAATATTATTACAGAAGTCAAAAAACCATACTTAGTTAATCCTATTGATGATCCGGTAAATACTGGGAAAAAGCAAATTGATCTAATGTGGCAACTACCTTATGGTACTTCATCAACTAAAATATGTACAGTTGACTGGGGTACTTCGATATATTATACAAATTCTGCAAATTTATCCGATAATGGAACAGATCATTTATATAAAAAAACAATTAACAATTTGCAGCCTAACACTAAATACTATTATCGCGTTACAGTAAGTGCAACTGAAATATATACTGGTAATTTTATTACACCACCTGTAAACACATCACAAACAACTACATTCTATGCTTGTGGTAGTACGATTAGAGCTTCAGAGCCTTTGTCAGTTTCTGAACATAATGATGTTTGTGAGCAGATTTTAAATGAAATTTCTAATGATCCATCAAGCCAAACTCTTTTAATTCAGGCTAATGATTTTGTAACTGCCGATAATAAAGATTTTTGGCAAAGTGAATATTTCCGTAATGCTAATTGTGCTAATGCGGTTGCTTTAAGATCCAAAATACCAATTATCGGACCTTTAGGTGAAAATGAAAGAAAGCTTCAATTTATAGATATGGATAATAATACCCTTTTTGACTTACCAAAATATAGTGGACAAAACTTTAGAGATTATTTTCCATTTAATTATATTAATCCTTATGGTATTTTAATTCCTAATTCAGGAGGTCATGTAGATTATGAGTATCATCATAAGTTAGAGTATGGTCCTGTGCATTTTTGTTTCGCTGAAGTAGATGAATTAACAAAAAGTTCATCAGAAGTAGGTGTTGCATATATTAATGTAGCTTTAGGTGCTACAACAAAAGAATGGAAAGTGTTAAATTTTAATATTCCTCTTAAATCTATAAATGGAGACATCCTAAATTCTACAACCCTAGATGTTATAAGGAATTATGCTTCTACAAACAATGCTCAATTAGTAATAATGGGACATGAAGATTATTATGCTCATTGGGTTGACAATGGAATACATTATTTAATTCTTGGAAACGGAGGAGAAACAACAAACGGAATTGATGACCAAAAAATCATGAATCAAACTACAAGTACTAGTAAATTCATATGTACATCAACAGTACCTCATTTTGCTAAATTTAAAGTCGATGACAATTTTATGTATGTGGATATTATTCAAGGTGCTGATTACAATGGGTATTCAGCCGGAAGAATAATTGAAAAATTTGCTATACCTAAAACCCCGCTAATAACCACAAATGCTACATGGGATGCAGGTTCTTATCCTATTCTTATGGGTTCTAATGTACATATATATCAAAATAGTACACTTATAATTAAATCTGAAATTCAATTTGACGAAGACTTAGCCTTAAAAGTTTGGCATAGTGGAAATCTAGTTTTAAATGAACCAACATCAATATTAAGTCCTTATAAAGGATTTAATGAAAATTTAGATTTTGTCACCATAAGTGGCGGTAGTGTGATTAATTCTTACAAAAGTGTTTATAATAAGGAGCCAGAATATTGGAATGGAGTTTGGTTAGATGGACATATAAATTCAAATCAGGCATTCGTGAATGGCTATGCCGATCAAGGATATTTAACTATGAGTAATGGTGCTACAATAAAAAATGCCAAATGTGGAGTGTATTGTGGACGTGGAGGTATTTTAAAAGCATATAACTCGAATTTTATTAACAACAATACTGATGTTTCTATGCCACCATATGAAAACACTTATGTTAACTCAAGCGGTCAAACCAAAATAACATCAAATAAAACAAGAATCTTAAATTGTAATTTTTTCACAACTGATGATTATGTTGATAACAATGCACCTATTAGACATATTGAGCTATATGGTGTCAGGGGAGTTGATATTAAAGGTAACACATTCACAAACTCAAATTCAAATTGTACAGTAACATCCGACAAAGGAACCGGAATTTGGTCAAGTGAATCTTCCTATTTTGTAGATCATCTTTGTACAGACAACTCTACTTATCCATGTTCTAGTTATAAACCAAACACTTTTGAAGGTTTGTATTATGGAATAAAAAGTTCAATAATCAATAGCGACAAGGTAATTCAAATAAAAAATAGCGAATTTGATGGATGCTATCGAGGTGCTTATTTAAACAATACTTCTTCGGCTGTCGTTACTAATAATAAATGTACAATACCTGATTTCGATCCTAATTTAAGTTATGGCAGTTGGGATAACTACCCTTATGGCTTGTATCTTAATGGTGGCAAAGGATTTAAAGTTGAAGAAAACGATTTTTCATATTCTGGAAGTATTATTGGTGCAAGAGGAATTATTGTTCATAATACAGGTCCTTTAAATAATCAAATCTATAAAAATACTTTTGAAGGACTTTATATTGGTATCCAGCCGCAATTAAATAATAAAGATGCGACTGCTGCTACCGACAATGGTCTTGGACTGTTTTGTAATATTAATGATAACCCAATGTATGATGTGTGGGTTTCTGGCAAAGCAGAATATCCGAGTATGGCTGGTGTTGGAATTGCAAAAGCACAGCAAATATCAGATGGAGTCTACCAATATCCAGCTGGAAATCAATTCAGTTCACGAACTCAATATTTTTTCGATTATGATTATAGTAATTTAGATGCTGAGGGTTTGGATTACCATTATGATAATACAGTTGCCAATATGACGCCATTATATACTTCTAATATTATGCCATATATTATTGCTGTTGGTAGCAATCAATGTCCATCAAAAATCAATACAGGTAATGGTATGGGTCAGTTATACGATGATGTATATACAGCACGCATAGCATACAATTCTTCAAAATTAATTCTTGATATTTGGAAAGATGGTGGTGTTGAAGACCTTGGCGAAGAAGTTGAAACAACCTTGCCATGGGATGCTTACCAGCAATTTAACGATTTAATGAATGAAAGCCCATATTTATCTGATGAAGTTTTAATTGCATTTATAGAAAATCCTGCTTTTACATCGCTTATGGTTAAGCTATTAATGATTGCTAATCCACAATCATCACGCTCCGATGCTGTAATGCAGGCAATTTATGACAGAATCCCTGCACTTCCACAATCTTATATTGATGAAATTCTGGCAGAAGAATCAACAGGTTCTCAACTTGACTTGTTGGAAGATAATGTTGCTGCCGATTATCGTCTTATTCGATCTATTGAAGAAGATATTAAACGCGAATATCGAACGGATACAATAAATGTTTGGGCTGAGGATAGCTTACTGGCTTTAATATCTCGTCAAAAGGATTTACCAGATAAATACGAATTAGCAAACCTTTATCTTATTCGTGAGCAATACGCCGAAATGAACTCATGTCTGGAAAATATTCCACAAAATTATGAATTGACTGAAGAATTATCAGTTGACCATACTAATTTTATTAGTATCTTTGAAATTGCTCAGGACATGTATGAAAACGATAAATATATAGGTGATTTAACAGATATTCAAAGAAGCAATCTTGAAAGCTTTGTTGAATTACAGCGTCCATTAGTTTCACAAATGTCTTTGGCATTGCTAAAACGTGATAATCCTGATTATATCTATAATGAATTGATTTTTGAACCAAGTGAAAGTTCTTCACGTAAAGCAAATCCTAAGATAAATTCTTTGGAAGCAGATAATAATAAGCCCTTATTTAAACTTTATCCAAATCCTGCTCACGATTACCTAACAGTTGAATACATAACTGCAGGAAAGCTTTATAATAAACTTTGGTTGGAGATATACGATTCACAAGGGAAACAGGTTTTCACCAAACAACTTCAAGGTGGAGATAATGAGGAATTAATAGGATTGAGTGATTTGAGCTCTGGAACATATATGTACAGTTTCATTGCTGATGGTAAAGTTTTACATTCTGATAAATTGAATATTGAAAGATAATTTTTAATTTAAGTCTCCAATCAAAATTGATTGGAGACTTTTATAACTTTAATTATGAAACGATTATTTACGACTCTAATTCTAGCATTATTAATTTACATTGTTGCATCTGCTCAGAGTTTTAATAAAACAGCTTATTTCTTTGGTGATTCAACTCATACTCATAATGAAATACTTTCAATTGTAAGAATTGGAAATAATTATTTTTTTTATAATGGGATAGTTGATAGTTTAAATCATCAATGGAATTCAGTAGTTAAAACAGATTTATATGGAAATTTAATAAACAAAAAACTTATTGGAGATACCAGCTATTTAATAAGCACATTCCCAGCAAATACAATTATTGTTGATAATGATAGTAATATAATAGTAATTGGACATGTTAAACATAATTCAACAGGTTATTGGGATGCATATATCGCAAAACTAAATCAAAATCTTGATACTCTATGGACTAAAATATATGATTTACCTGATACTTTAGCAGGATGTTTAAGTGGTGAATATGTTTTAAACGTGTTAACTTCTGTCAAACAAACTTTGGATGGTGGTTATATTATTACCGGAAAGTATTATATAAATTGTATAAATGTTAATGCAAATGAACGCTCATATCTTCTAAAGCTTGACCAAGATGGTAATGTGGAATGGAGAAAGGTATATCAGAATGTTGCATCAATTTTTGATGTTAATATAACTCCTGATAGCGGTTATGTATTTCCAGATTTTATGTCTGGATATGCCATTGCAAAAACTGACAAATTAGGAAATATTGAATGGAAAAGAACTCATAATAATGAAACTCATCTTGCATCAGGTGCTATTTGTTTAACAAATAATAATGAAATAGTAAGTTTTGCACCTTATGTTTACTCTCATCCTGATACCTATACATACTTGTATGGTGTTCACGTAATAGAATATGATTTATCAGGAATAAAATTATGGGATAAAGAATATTTTATTCACCGTTCAATGAAGTGCCCAACCATACATCAAAGTTTTGAGATAGAGTGTTTGCCAAATAACTCAATAATCATTAATGGTACAGCTAAAGTAATTAATCCGGATTCAACTCTTGGCGGTTATAAAGGAGTAATGCTAAAACTAAATAGCAATGGTGATAGTTTATGGTCAAGATATTATCATATTGGTTCAGACTTTAGAGACGATTGCCAATTCAATGATTTAATCTTAACAAATGATGGTGGTTTCTTAGCAGCAGGATATCATAAACCTTATGTTGGAAGTTATAACGCAGGTGCATGGCTTGTAAAAATGGATAGTATGGGTTTTGCCCCGGGAAGTTACACAATTGGTATTGAGAACAACGAATTAATAATTACGAATAATGTGAGGATTTATCCTAATCCTTCGAGTGATAATATAAATCTAAGTTTTGCTAAAAATCCTAGCTCACAGATTATATTACAAATTTATAATTCAGTTGGAGTTTTGGTAAAACAAAATCAGTTTCAAGCTAACAATCAAGAATATCGCATTAATATTGAAGATTTAGAATCGGGGGTTTATTTTATTTCAATTCTTTCTGATAATAAGAAGTTGTTTAGTGATAAATTTATAAAAATGTAATGAATTTGCAACGTCCATCAGTATCGCAAATGGCTTTGGCATTGTTAAAACGAGATAATCCTGATTATGCTTATAGCGAATTAATATTTGAACCAAGTGAAAGTTCTTCACGAAAAGCAAATCCTAAGAATAGTTCTGTGGAAACAGATAAAAAATCTTTATTTAAACTTTTCCCAAACCCTGCATACGATTACGTAACAGTTGAATATAAAACATCAGGAAAACTTTATGATAAACTGTGGTTAGAAATTTATGATTCAAGAGGAAGAAAAGTATTTGCCAAGATCCTTCAAGGAGGTGATAATGAAGAATTAATAGGATTGAGTGATTTGAGTTCTGGAACATATATGTATAGTTTCATTGCTGATGGTAAAGTTTTACATTCTGATAAATTGAATATTGAAAGATAATTTTTTTGCTTATTCGTTATTGTACCAGTAATTATTAGACATTGCAATAGCAAGCCTATCAAACAACCTATCCCCGAAGTATCTACGATTTAATTTGTAGCAAAATTCATCAAGATATAGCTGCAAGTA
>JAIPBB010000007.1 GCA_021739805.1 Saprospiraceae bacterium
CAGAGATTATCTTGAAGATTTTTCAGATTATTATGTGAGGTGTTTTAAAGATTATAAACGCAAGTGTAAGCGTCTACATTTTTTTAACTTTAATTTTAGCCCCGAAGATTTTGATAGACTATTATTAAAACAGGATACCTTTTTAGATGTAAGTAAACTTCAAATAGGATATCTAGGCTTTATTGTATTTAAGCCAATACCGGAAACATTTATTGGGAGAACATGTATACAAACTTATCAAGAAAAAAATGGCAGAGAATATTTAATTAAAAAGACGTATCCTGTAAATTTCTTTGGAATAGAGTTAACAATAGATTCACTTGCTTATCAAGAGCAAGATTTAAATGTTGCGGCTTGTGCTACAACAGCCCTCTGGTCAGCATTTCATAAAACAGGCGAGTTATTTCACCATCAAATACTATCTCCTGTATCAATTACAAAATCAGCGACAGAGTTTTTTCCAAATGCTAATAGAAATTTTCCAAATGAAGGATTGGCTGAAGAAGAAATGTCAAGTGCAATCAGAAATGTGAATTTAGAACCCTTATTTATTGGAAATTTATATTCAGATGAGTTTTCATATTTGAACTCAAACACAAAAGGAGCTATTTATTCATATGTTAAATATGGAATTCCAATAATCTTGGGAGTACGATTATATAAAAAGTCAAAAGATGGTTTTAAATTCATGGGTAAACATGCCGTGACCATAGCAGGAATAAATATTGATGAGAAAAGTATAATTGATAGTAAGTCAACATTTATTTTGAAATCCGAGAAAATTAATAAGATATATGTTCATGACGATAGAATAGGACCATTTGCAATGATGGAGTTTGATAAAAAAGAAGTTTATTTACTTGACAAAGCAAAAGAACTTGAATCGTTAAGTATAACATGGCCTTACAATGAACCAGAAGATGTCAGAGCAATTCCTGAGATTTTATTAATGCCATTATATCATAAAATACGTGTTCCATATAACACTATCGCTGATATTATTTTTCAGTTTAATAATATAATTAATGATCTCACGAAACTTGGTCGTTGTAACTTTCCTCAATTTGAATGGGATATTTTTCTTTCAAATATTAAAGAAATTAAAAATCATGTATTTACTAATACTTCGTTAGAACCAAAATACCGTAAAGATATTCTAACAAAAAACTATCCTAGGTTTATTTGGAGAGCGATTGCGTTAGTAGACAATAAGCCTTTGATAGAATTTCTTTTTGACGCGACAGATATTATTCAAGGAGATCTTTTTTTAGGAACTATTGATTATGATAAAAATCTATCAAGGGCTTTCAAAGAATTATATAGTGTTTTTGACTATACCAAATTAAAAAATCGCAGAAATTTTGTTATATTCAAATGGTTTAAGGAAAATCATTAGAAATTACAGATACAACGGTTAAACAAATTATTTGAATCCCTTCTCCGCCGGAATTCCAATTATAAACTTTGTTCCGGTTTTTCCTTTTGATTTATCGTTATTGGATTCAACGCTGATATTTCCTTTATGAATTTTGATTATTCCATAACAAACTGCTAAGCCTAAACCTTTCGCCTGCACTCCTTCTTTGGTTGAGAAAAATGGTTCAAAAAGCTTTTTGCGATTTGTTTCTGATATTCCACAACCATTATCTTCAACGGTGTAAATTATATCAGAGTCTATGTGAAATGCTGAAATATGAATTTCTCCTTTTCCGCTTGTGGCTTCAATTGCGTTTTTTATAAGATGTGAAAAAACATTTATCATTTGGGTTTCATCGATAAAAGCCGTTTGGGCTTCATCGCTAATATTGATTGAAATTTTGGTTTTATCAGGAATAATAAGCTCTTCAAGAATTTTATCAAACATTTTCTTATTATCAACTTTCTCAATATTAATTTCACTTTCACGGGCAAAATTCAATAAACCAGACATAATATCTTTTGTGCGCTTTGCTTGCGATTCAATTAATTCAACATCAATATAAGCCTGGGAATTTTCTTCTAGCTGCTCTTTTAAAAGTTCTGTGTGAAGCAAAATCACTCCAATTGGATTATTTACTTCATGAGCAATACCGGCAGACAACTGCCCCATATTTGCCATCTTTTGAGTGTGAGCCAAAGCTTCTTTTGCTGCATTTAGCTGAATATTCGATTTCTCAAGTTTTTCCAGAAAACTAAATAGATTTTTAGTTGTGTAAAAATAAACAATTACTGAAAGGGCAATTATTATAAGTATTGCGATGATTACAGATGAAAAAATTAACTCTTGTATTAAATCTTTTGTTTCTTCTTTTTCATTAATACTGGCTGCAATATAAAGTTTGAAATCAGGAAAATAATCAAAAGCTACAATTTGTTCTCCATTGCTGTTTTCATCCTGATATCTTAGAATTCCATTTGTTTGCTCTGATGTAATTTCTTTTATAAAATCTTTATTGCTCCAGTTTTCACCTTCGGCTTTTGGGTGCATAATTATGTTGCCATCTTTATCAAAAACAAAAGGAAAACCACTTTCACCAATTTTAAGCTCGCTAATTATGCTTCGTAACTTGTCAAGGTCTTTTTCCTTACTTCCTACATATAAATTTCCAACAATTTTATTATTATATTTTATTGGCTCGTAAGCAGTAATATACCAGGCATTTACAACAAATGCACGTCCAAAATACGTTTCACCTTTTCCTGTGGATTGGCTAACTTCCGAATAATTTGGAATGTATGTGAATATTGCTCTTTGGTTATTTTCATCTAAAACATTTGTTGATATTCTAACACAACCGCTATCAGATTTTTGGAAAATGGTAACAGTTCCACCAAGCATTGATTGAATTTTGTCAACGAATGAAAAATCATCAAGAAGCTCTTTATTATTCCACTTCCAGCTTTTTAATTTTGCAATATGCTTTTGCTTAGAAATTTGATTGGTAATTTCATGCTCCGACACAACATCTTCAATTATAAATTCTTTTGAGTAAAAATAATCATGAGCAACTTTTAAATCGGTTTTAACTTTATCAAGTTTAAGAGCCCTTTCTCTCTCAAACATTTTCATTATTGTTTTCACTTCGAGAGAAAGATTACTTTCCAATGATTCAGAAATATTCTTTTTCGAACGGTCAATAGAGAAATAGGTAATAATGGAAATAGTGATTATGATACCTATGAAAACAGGTAGGAATAGTTTGAATTTTACTGCTTGTTTCGACCAAAAGTTATTCATAAAAGTGCCTAAAGTAATTGAAGTGCCTAGAGTGCCTAGAGTTTAAACAATAGCTCACTTCTCTTTTAAATCTAGAATTTCAATCTTGGCAATTATACTAAAAATCTTTGAAAATTGAAGAATCTTTTTATTCGGGGCGAGACTTAAAGTCGCACTCCGAATAGACTAAATATCTATTTTGGAAATTTAACAATAAACCTACTTCCAACATCAACTTTGCTTTCAACTGTAATTTCTCCGTGATTGCTTTCTACAAGTTTTTTTACAATTGACAAACCCAAACCACTTCCGGTAATATTCTTGGTTTTTTCGTTCTTAATTCTGATAAAATCTTTAAACAGCTTTTCTATATCTTCTTCACTCATTCCAATTCCGGTATCTTCAACTTGGATTATTATTCCATCCTTTTTTGAGATGATTGAAACATTTACTTCTCCATCGTCTTTATTGTATTTTATAGCATTAGAAACCAGGTTGTTAAAAATAATCTCAATTTCATCGGAGTCAGCTTTGATATAAACATTTTCATCAGTAATCAAATGAACTTTAATGTTTTTTTGAATTGCCATTGGCTCCATAGTGTCGATTGATAGCTGTGCAATTTCATTTAAATCAACCGATTTTATGTTTTGTGTTTTCTTGCCCGATTCTATTTTCGTAAGGTCAAGCATATCAAAAATAAGGCTTCTCATACCTTTGATTCGCTCAATCGAACGTTCAATCATTTTATCATAATCTTCAAGATTGTTCCCAACTTGCCGCGACTGCATGATTTTCAAATATCCTTCAATTGCATTGATAGGTGATTTTAGTTCATGCGAAAGAACCGACAAAAACTGAAACCGAATTTGCTTTCCTTCGGTATTCATTTTCTTGGTCATTCTCTTTAGAAAAAGATGTTTTGTGATATTATCGATTGATGCCTTAAGCTCTTGAGGTGTGAATGGTTTTGGGACAAAATTATAAGCACCATTATTTGTAGCTTTTACAGCTAAATCCAATGAAGCATAAGATGTTATCATCATAACCTGGGTGTCATAATTTTTCTTGTTAATGTATTCCAAAACATCAATACCATAAATTCCAGGAAGTTTATTATCGAGCAAAATAATATCCATTTGCTCTTTATCAATTATTTCAATTGCCTGTTCACCTGTTGATGCTTCGATAATATCAAAGTTGAAATCTTCATCCATGAAAGGATAACTGACTGAATAATTTTGCAATATTCTGGTGATTCCCGAACGAATTCCGGGTTCATCATCAACGACTAAAATTTTTAACTTTTCCATGACTATAGTTTTAAAAGCTTGTTAATTTCTCTTTCAAGCTGGTCGGGGCGGATTCCTTTTTCAATAATTAAATCTGCTTTAATCCAGTTTTTACTTTCATCTGAATATAAATCGAAGGAAATTCCTGTTTCAGCTGTAACCGCAGTAGCAATTATTACCGGCACATCAGGGTATTTTTGTTTGATTTTGTAGCTTAAGATAAAGCCGCTATCCTGATTATCCATCATTAAATCAATTATTGCCAAATCCGGTCTTGTTTTTTCAATAATTTTTTCACATTCACTTTGGTTTTCGGCTGTTATGGTTTCATAACCTAAGTTTTTTACAATAATTTCAATTGCTGTTAATTGGTCAATATCATCATCTGCGATTAATATTTTACCTTTTATTTTTTCCATTTCTTTAAATATTTTGTGCTAGTACAATTTTAAAATTTGTTCCTGTAGGACCTTTTTTGGGATTTGCATTCGATTTCACATTAATTTGCCCATTGTGCATTTTAACAATTCCATAAATCAAAGGCAAGCCCAAGCCGGTACCTTTTCCTGCTTCTTTTGTTGTGAAAAATGGAGTGAAAATCTTTTCCATATTTTCTTCTGAAATTCCAATTCCTGTATCCTGAATGTTTATTTCTACCGAGCCATTATTTTCTTCAAGAAAGATGCTTAACACACCACCCTTTGGCATTGCATCAACTGCATTTTTCTCAAGATTTGTTAAAACCTGCATCATTTGATTTTGGTCAATCAGCAAGTTTGTATTTGTTAAATTTGAATTGAATTTTACGATAATATTATCCGCTTTGATAATTGACGAAATACTATGTTCAACAAATTCAGCAATATTGGTCTTTTCAAGTTTTACCTGATTTTTTCGGGCAAAATTCAACAGTCCACCAACTATTTTCTTACATCTTTCGGTTTGTTCAACAATTAGTTTTAAATCTTCCCGGGTTGGATTGCTTTCAGGCATTTCATCCAGCAAAATATTGCTATACATAGTAATAACACCTAGCGGATTATTAAGTTCGTGGGCAATTCCTGCTGACAATTGACCCATGTGAGCAAGCTTTTCCGATTGTCGCAAAGCCATTTGAGCATTTGCTAATTTTTCGTTCGAAATATTCAGGTCGCTAATAGAATTATGAAGCTTTTCGATGCTATAAGGCAAACACATTTCTGTTTCTGCAAGTCCTTCAACAATTGCTATTGCATGTTCTTCGCAAGTTGCATAGCCACAAGCACCACAATTCAAATGGTCAGTAATACTGGTTTTACCCATTTTTTTCAAAACCTTATCGATTTCTTTCTTAGTTGGTTTTTCTATACGTCTGTCTTGTTGAGAAAAATGCTGTGAAAAATCTATGTGTTTAAATTCATCTATTTCGTTATCCCATTTGATTTTATCAAGGTTTTCAATTTTGTCTTTTACGTAGTTTTTAATTTTTGTTCTTTTCTCAAAACGTGCTCCATCACTGCTCATTCCCGGCCCCATAATACAACCATCGCAGCATAATAATTCAAGATGATGATTTTTTAAGTCACCTGAATCAAACTCTTTTATTGCTTCTTTAAAATCTTCTTTTCCGTCAGCAACTATTATATTTCCTTTAATAAGGTCATCAGTTTTTTCGGTTGTTTGAAGCAAACCTCTGCTGATTGGAAAAATTGAGCCTTTTCCTGAAAATGGTGGGTCAAATTCTCTGGGTTTAACTTTTTCGGCTTTAATGTTTTTTTCCAAAAACAGTTTTCTAAGTTCCTTAAAAGTAATTGCTTCGTCAATCTCATCCGATTCAGCTTTTTTTGCTATACAAGGACCAATAAACACTACTTTGTTATCAGCTCCATATTTTTCTTTTACAATTCTTGTGATTGCAACCATTGGCGAAGCAATCGGAGCTAAAAAATCCACTAAATGAGGATAGTAATGTTCAACATAATATACAATTGCGGGGCAATCAGAAGAAATACAAGCCTTCCCTTTTTCGTCATCAAGTAATTTTCGGTATTCTTTAGCGACAATATCCGCTCCAAAAGAAACCTCAACAACTTTATCGAAACCAAGTGCTTTTATCATTCCAACCACAACTTTATAGTCGGATATTTCTTTAAATTCCGCCGGAAAACTGGGAGCAACGCAGGCAATAACTTTTTCGCCTGAATCAATCATTTGCATTACTTCAGATGTGGAATCAAGAAAAATCTTAGCTCCCTGGCTGCAAACTTTCACACAATTACCACAACCAATGCACCTTTCGTTAATGACTTCAGCCTGTCCATTAATGATTTTTATTGCTTTAACCGGACATTCTCTAACACAAGTATAACAAACCCTGCAACGATCTTTGAGAGTGAAAACAAGTTTATTTCTTTTATTGTGGCTCATTATTTTGTCATTAAGTTGTTATTAGTTGTCATTTGCTTCGCGTCATTAAGTTGTCATTTGCTTCGCGTCATTAAGTTGTCATTTACTTCGCGTCATTAAGTTGTCATTTACTTCGCGTCATTATTTGTCATTTGCTTCGCGTCATTAAGTTGTCATTTACTTTGCGTCATTAAGTTGTCATTTGCTTCGCATCATTAAGTTGTCATTTACTTCGCGTCATTAAGTTGTCATTTACTTTGCGTCATTAAGTTGTCATTTGCTTTGCGTCATTAGGTTGTCATTTGCTTTGCGTCATTAGGTTGTCATTTGCTTCGCGTCATTAAGTTGTCATTAAGTTGTCATTCGGTAGTCATTCATTGTCATTAAGTAGTTATTTATAGTTTAAGTTTCTTTCTTCTGACTTCCGACTTCCGACTTCGGTCTTCCGACTTTTTTATAATAACACATCCCTTTGTCCATAATGAGTATGTAATAACTCATGACATTTATGACTTGCCGGTTTTCCAAGAAAATTATTATAGAGTTCAATTACTTCAGAGTTCTTATGTGAAACTTTAACCGTTCCGTTTTCATCAATTTTATAAAGAGACATCATTCTTGCTTTCAAATCTTCTTCGGTAGCACCAATATGTTGACCGCCGCCGCCAATACATCCTCCGGGACAAGCCATCACTTCAATAAAATGTATGTCGTTTCTACCGTTTTTAATTTCATCGAGTAGCTTTTTAGCGTTAGCCAAACCATTAACAACAGCAACACCTAATTCGAGTTCGCCAATTTTGATTTTAGCTTCCTTTCTGCCTTTAAGCCCACGAACTTCATTGATTTTAAATTTGAGAAGTTCTTTTCCTGTTAAAGTATTATAAGCAGTTCGGATTGCTGCTTCCATAACACCACCGCTTGCACCGAATAATTTTCCGGCAGTACTTCTTTGTCCGTGTGGCGAATCAGCCATTTCGGGGTCAATATTTTGAATATCTATTCCATAAAGTCGGATAAGCTGACCAAATTCACGGGTGGTTAAAACCGCATCGACATCAGTAATTCCTTTATGAGTCATTTCTTCACGTTGTGCTTCGAATTTTTTAGCCGTGCAAGGCATAATTGAAACAGAATAAATATCTTTTGATTCCAGTCCTTCTCTTTCAGCAAAATATGTGTTAATGATTGCACCAAGCATTTGCTGAGGTGATTTGCAGCTCGAAATATTTGGAATAAATTCGGGAACAAACTCTTCAGCATATTTTACCCATGCAGGGCAACAGCTTGTGATAAGCGGCAAATTCTCATTCTTTGTTATTCTATCTATTAATTCGGTTGATTCTTCGATTATTGTTAAATCTGCAGAAAAGGAAGTGTCGAAAACTTTATCGAAACCAATTTTTCTTAAAGCAGCATTCATAATTCCATTAATATCTTTCCCGGCTTCAATTCCAAATTCTTCGGCTAATGAAACTGAAATTGCAGGTGCGTATTGAACCACAACTGTTTTTGTTGGATTTTGCAAAGCTTGTAGAATTTCAGGAAAATGATTTATTTCTGATAATGCTCCCGTTGGGCAAACCATTATACATTGTCCGCAATTTACACAACTTGATGTGTTTAAACCTTTATAAAACGAAGTTGAAACTGTAGATTTACTGCCACGATTAGCAAAGTCAATTGCTGAAACGCCCATTATTTCTTCGCAAACTCTAATACATCTTCCGCAAAGAATACATTTTTCGGGGTCTCGTTGAATACTTGCACTTGAAAGGTCGAGAGGCTGTTTTGTTTTAGGTCCCCTTATGTTTCTTTCTCTGATGTGTAATTCTTCTGCTAAATCCTGTAGTTCGCAATTTCTGTTTCTAACACAATACAAACAATCATCAGGATGATCGGATAAGAGCAATTCAACAATTGTTTTTCGGGCTTCAATTACTTTTGGAGTATGGGTTTTAATTTTCATTCCTTCATTAACAGGATATGAACAGGAAGTTACTAATTTACCTGTATCAACTTGTTCGACAACACACATTCGGCAAGAGCCTGTTGGAACAAAGTTTTTCATATGGCATAATGTCGGAACCTTAATTCCATTTCGATTCAGTACATCCAATATGGTTTCTCCCATATGGGCTTCAACACTTTTGCTATTTATTTCTATCTGGAAACTCATTATTCTAATTCTTTAACTATAAAACTGATATTGCATCAAACTTGCATGTTTCTTCACAGGTACCGCAACCAATACATTTATCTTCAATAATAAAATGTGGCTTTTTCTTTTCACCAATTATGGCATTTGTCGGACACTTTTTAACACAGGCAGTGCAGCCGGTACATTTATCAATATCAATAGTAAATGTTCTTAAATCTGTACAAACTCCTGCAGGGCATTTTCTTTCAAAAATATGCTGTTCATACTCTTCTCTAAACCATTTCAACGTACTTAAAACAGGATTTGGAGCTGTTTGTCCAAGCCCGCAAAGAGAGGTTTCTTTAATTACTCTGCCAAGTTTTTCAAGTTGAAGTATTCCCTTAAACCTTTCAAGAGCTTCGGATTTTGTTTCTTTGCTCGGTCGGTGAGTGATGCTTTGAAGTATTTCAAGCATTCTTTTAGTCCCTTCACGACAAGGAATACATTTCCCACAGCTTTCTCTTTGAATGAAATCCATAAAAAACTTCGCAACATCAACCATGCATGTATCTTCGTCCATAACAACTAAACCACCTGAGCCCATCATTGCACCAACTTCAATTAAGTTTTGGTAATCAATTGCTATATCAAGATTTGCTTCTGTAATACAACCACCTGAAGGACCGCCAATTTGAACTGATTTAAACTTTTTGCCATTCGGAATTCCTCCACCCATTTTGAAAACAATATCTCTAACAGTTGTTCCCATTGGGATTTCGATAAGACCGGTATATTTCACTTTTCCTGATAAGGCAAAAACTTTTGTTCCTTTGCTGCTTTCGGTTCCAATTGAGGCAAACCAATTTTCACCTTTTTCAAATATTTCAGGAATATTAGATAAAGTTTCAACATTATTAATAATGGTTGGCTTTCCGAATAATCCGCTAACAGCTGGAAAGGGTGGTCGTGGGCGAGGCATTCCCCTCATTCCTTCAATGCTATTTATTAAGGCTGTTTCTTCACCGCAAACGAAAGCACCCGCACCTTTTTTGATAATGAAATTTAAACTAAAATCAGAACCAAAAATTCTCTCACCTATTAATCCATAGTTTTTTGCTTGTTCAATGGCTATTGTTAATCTTTCAATAGCTAATGGGTACTCAGCTCTGATGTACACATAAGCAACCGAAGCACCGATAGCATAAGCACCGATTGCCATACCCTCAAGCAATCTGTGAGGATCTCCTTCGATTACCGCTCTATCCATGAACGCACCCGGATCACCCTCATCTGCATTGCAAATCAGGTACTTTTGATTGCTTTTTTCATTGTAAGCAAATTTCCACTTTCGTCCGGTGAGGAAGCCTCCACCGCCTCGCCCTCTCAGACCACTCTGTTCAACTAAATCACAAACATTTTTGGAGGAGTTTGTTTTAATTGTTTTAATGAAATTCTTATAACCGCCGCCGGCAATATATTCTTCAATGCTTACAGGGTTTATTATTCCACAGTTTTTTAGAACTAATCTTTTTTGTTGAGCAAAAAATTGATGCTCATCAAGAAATGGAATATTTTCCCAAACTTCTTTGTCATCAGTTCTGAACTGTGCAAGAGTATTTTCTAATTTAATTGTATTTTTAAAAGCATCATCAAGAATTTCTTCAACTTTATCTGAAGTGACATGTTGAAATGAAATCCTGTTTTTATTTGGAAATTGGATGTCGAGTAATGGTTCTGCTGAACAAAACCCAATACAACCAATCTGAATTATTTCCGCATCAATATTGTTTTTCTCTAGATAAGCCTGAGTTTCAATTAATGTTTTTTTTGCACCGGCACCCAAACCACAGGTTCCGGCACCAATAAGAATTACAGGCTTATCATTTTTTTCTCTTCTGATTATAGATAGTTCTTTTTCAACTTCTTTATCGTAAGAGCTTGTCTCGTAATTCTCTAAAATATTCTTTATTAGAAATTCCTTTATGTTGTTTTTAGTTTTCATCATTCCCGACATTATTTTCAAGATTTCTGTAACTCTCAATGATTTCTTTTAATGATTCAGATGTTACTTTTGCATAGAATTCACCGTTAATAGCAATAACAGGTGCCAGACCACAAGCTCCGATACAGGCAACCACTTCAATACTAAAAAGTCCATCACGAGAAGTTTGACCTGCCTTAATATTCAGGTTTTTTTCTACTTCTTTTAAAACAGTTGATGAGCCTAAAACATGACATGCTGTTCCCCGACAAACTTGTATATTATATTTCCCTTGAGGGATAAAGCGAAACTGGTTGTAAAAAGTGGCAACACCAAAGATCTTGCTGGTTGAAAGTCTAAGGTGTTTGCCAATTTTAATAACTGCCTCTTCTGATATAAATCCATCCTTTTCCTGAACTTCCTGGAGAATTGGGATAAGATATTCTCGCTTAGCATTTGGGAAGTTTTTTATTATTTCTTCAACATTATTCATAACAAAAGAAATTAAATTATTTTTTACTTAAGGTGTTTCCTGATTTCAGGTAAAATCACTGCTGCGTCAACCGGTTTTTTGATGAATCCATCAATTGGTAACCAAATTGATTTTCCGTTTTCGGCTCTATAGTCAATTCCGGCTGCACCGTTAAATTCTTCTTGTATTAAAAGCACTTGAAGTTCTTTGTAAGATGGGTCTTTACGGAACTCATGAGCCATTCCCTGAACATTTGAATTGTTTGTTTTCAATACATCTATTGAAGATTGAATTAAAACAGGCATATTTTTGAAAGCTTTGTCAAGAGCTAATTCTTTTGCCATTTCGAAACCTTCGTAATGAGTTGTCATCATTACATCAAGTATTGCTAAATCAGGTTTTAAAGTTCTTGCTTTTTCAAGACCTTCGTTTTTATCATTAGCGGTAAATACTTCATAATGTTCTTTTTCAAGAATTGTTTGAAGGATGGTGATAACATCAACGTCATCATCTACGATTAAAATTTTCTTTTTTTCCATGACTTTAAATTTTAGAGGGTTTTTATTTATTATTGATTTTATTTCTTCGGAGAAAAAACATTCCCCGTTTGGATTCATAATTATTTCTTCAATTACTTTATAGTTGTCTCTGAACTTTGAAAGATAGCCTTTGGCTCCTGCATTATACATTCCTTCGATATATTCAATGTTTTCAAAGGAGGAAAAAGCAATAATTTTCAAAGAAGGATGAGTTTTCATTGCTTGTCTTGCAGCTGTAATTCCATCAATTCCCGACATTTGAATATCAAGAAAAACCAAGTCGGCTTCAATTGTATTAATTGTGTCAAGAAATTCTTCTCCACTTGTTAGTTCAGCAACTATTTCAACATTTTCAAACTGTAAAAGAACATCTCGCAACCCTATTCTGAAGTATTTGTTGTTATCGACTAATATGACTTTAGTTGGGTTCACGATTTTCAGAGTTTTTGTTGATTCAAAAGTATATCAGCTTAGCGATGTGGTTTAGAGGTAAACACACAATTACAAATAGGGTGAAAACACCCGTTTTCCTGAATAAAGCATAAGATAACCAGCAACTTAGAAATAGAATAAGCAGTAAATAATTTTCAAAAAAAATAACACTAAAATTCCATTCAACTCAATTTGAGTTTATTACAAAAAAGAAAATTTAAAGAAAATTGAAAATAATTTGAAATTATTTTTGATAGGGTGTTTTCACCTATGGGAAATTGTGGGTGTTTTAACTGTAATATTGAGATTATAGGTGTCAAAAATTGTTGATGCTATACACATTTTGCATCTATCTTTAGTTTCTTGTTGCTTTTTTGAATTTTGAACAAGGATTAACGATTTTTGATTTAAGAAGTTGGTGTTGCAATAACTCCAGGCACTCCAAACTTTAGGCACTCTAGGCACTTCGCTAGGCTTTAATCAACCCATGCTGAATCGCATACATCACCAGATTTGGAGCATTTTTGGCTCCGGTTTTATCAAATAATCTTCCACGGTGTCCATCAACTGTTCTTTGACTGATTCCAAGTTCTTTTGAAATATCATTATTTGAATAGCCTTTGCAGATCATTTCCAAAACTTCCATCTCTCTTTCGGAAAGAACAACAGGACATTCTTTTTGATTTGACCTGTTTCTGCGATTAACATTACTAATAAATTCTTCTGAAAAGTAATTATCGCCTTCCATCACATTAATAATGGCTTTTTCGAGTTCATCTTTAGTAGTCTTTTTTAGAAGAAATCCTTCGGCACCGGCATCAATCATTTTATTGAAATATCCTATTTCTTCGTGCATAGTCAAAGCAATTATTTTAAGATTGGGATATTTTGTCATTGCTTTTTTTGTTGCTTCAATGCCATCCATTATTGGCATTTTAATATCCATTAGAACAACATCAATATCGTTGTTTTTCAAAACATCAAAAAACTCAAAACCATTTGATGCTTCGGCGATTACTTTAACATTACCGATTTCGTCAAGAATGGTTCTTAGCCCTTTTCGGAAAATAATATGGTCGTCAACGATTGCAATTTTAACTATATTCATAATTATTGATTTTCAGTAAGACTTACTTTTAACAAAACCGACATGCCTTTTTCAGGATGGCTTTTCATGTCGATTTCACCGTTAATAGTTTTTGCTTTATGATAGATATTATTGATACCTAAACCACTATTTGCTTTTCTTGCTTCATTAATATCGAACCCTTTTCCATCATCTTCAAAAGTAAAACGAATTTCCGAATCGTCATTTTCCAATTTAACAGAAATATTATTTGCCGAAGCATGTTTAAGTGTGTTGTTAATTAATTCTTTGGTGATTTGATATAAAATTGCTTCGATAAAATCAATATTTTCAATCTTATAGTTTTCAGTATCAACAGAAATATTCATTGATTTTGTTTCATTAATATAATTACAAAACTCTTTAATTGCTGCAGAAAGACCGAAATCATGCAGAATATTTGGCATTATATTATAAGAAAGTTCTTTGGTTACTGTTATCGCATTATTAACCAATTCATCAATATTGCTAATGATTTTTTCACTTTTTATTTTTTGATAATCTCCCTTTTTAATTAAATCTGTATATAATTTAATTGTTGAAAGTATTGGACCAAGTCCATCGTGCAAGTCGGCAGCAAATTTTTTACGGTCTTTTTCTTCAGTATTTATGATTGCAGCCAGAACTTGTCTTTCAGAAGAAAGGCGTTCTTTTTCTGCTTGTTTTAGTGTATGAAATACTTCTCCCATTCTTGCTACTCCAATAATAATTAGAATTGTAGAAACAATTCCAAAAACAACTGCAATTAGTGAAATTTCGTGATGAGTTTTATCTGTAAAAAATAACATTAGTTCATAAACTCGTTTTACTACAATAAAGAATAATCCTATTGAGACTAAAATCCATGAAATTCGTGCCTTTGCTAAAGGAATTAATCTTAAAGCAAGTATTGCTGCAATTAATTGAAGAACAACTGATATAATAAGAAAAACGGAAATATACATTATTTGAAATTTTTAGCAAAGATAATAAATGCTATACATAAGCTGAAGTTTGATTGGCTAAAATCATTGTTCATGAAACAAACTATTAAAATACAATATATAATATTTGCAAATGTTATTAAAAATAATTTTATTTGTATTGTATAAATAAAATAGCTTATATGGAATACAATGAAAATATTTTAGACGAAAATCTGATAAATGAAAAAGAGACTATCACAGATGCATACAGAGCAAACGGTGGAAAAAGATTTGCCAATTTATTAATTGATAGTATTATTATTAATTTTCTGTATTTTGGATTATTATATGTTCTTGATGTTGCTAGCGATTATGAAACACTTTTCTTGATTTCATATCCAATGCAGCTTTTGTACTATTGGATAATGGAGTATTATTATGGAAAAACCATTGGAAAAATGGTCACAAAAACAAAAGTTGTTGATATAAATGGAAATCGTCCAAGCTCTTCAATGGCTTTTACCAGGTCGATATGTAGATTTATTCCTTTTAATGCTTTATCGTTTTTAGGAACACCTCCAAGAGGCTGGCACGACACTATTGCCAAATCATTTGTTGTTCGTGACGAAGATGTTACCTGGTAACTGATGTTACGCAATTTGTTTAAATTAGATTCCTCGCTTTTCCCCTTATGTGGCTTCGTTACCAATGACATTTAGTTAAGGTCTTTTAAATGTGAGATTCCTCGCTTCGCTCGGAATGACACTGGCTCTTAGAAGGAGAAGGAATATATCGGGGCACGCCCCGATATATTCCCCACACAATTGCGGTTTGTCATTCCGAATGGAGCGAAGCGGAACGAGGAATCTAAAAATGTAAAATTCCACTCTTTGTAACATCACCTCGTAAGAAAAACATAGTCTTTTATTATTGTAGATAAGAACACTTTTTTATCCTTATGTGCAGAAATATTTAGCTGTTCCTGAATTTTTTTACTTAAACTTTCAATTGCTTTAATATGCCCTTCGGTATTATTTTTATTTAACCTGTCAAGAGTTTCCTTTATTAGTAAAACTTCATTTTCAGTTAGCTTAGTAACTGCCGGATAAGTAGGCTGATAATTAATTTGTTTGTTAAGGTTTAATATTTTTTCAAGTTTCACCCTTCTGCCACCAAGAACTTTAATAACAGAAGTTTCAGCCAGAAAATCACCAATTCTTTGACTTTTTGAACTTGAAATAATTAACAGAGTTGCCAGAGTTCCAAATGATAAAAAGATATCAATCATTCTGAATGCCCATCGCATCATATAATCAAATACATCAGCTTTTTCGCCATTTATTTTTACAACTTTTATTTTCAGGAAGAGCTTGCCGGGAGATTGACCGTTGTTTAAACTTTCAAACATTAAACTATATAAAGTGAAAATCGGAACAAAAATAATCCAAAAGGCCATTTCATTTGATGTGAAAATTTTAGAAAACAAGAATAAAATTAATGAAGACAGCCATATAATTACCTCATCAATGAAAAAAGCTAAAGCTCTTTCAATGAAAGGAGCTAAAGTATATTCAACCTTAACATTCTGTGCCGTAATTACTTCAATTTTCTTCATATTTGGGTCAATTTGTTCAACAAAAGTAAAAATAACAGAACCTAGAATTTATAAAAATATGTAAATTTAGAATATAACTTATAAACCTTAGTAAATTTTATAGAATTTTTTATTATTATTGCTTCAAATTAGATGCATGAAAGAATCCTGGTTTATTGAGCAAAATAAAGCGAAATGGAAAGAATTTGAGCAACTGCTAAAAGAAAAGGAAAAGAATCCTGCAAAATTAAGTCGCTTATTCATTCAGATATCTGATGATTTATCATACGCCAGAACATTTTATAGAAACCGCTCAGTACGACCATATTTAAACGGAGTTGTTCAATTTCTTTATCATTTAGTAAACAAAGGAAGAAGATTCAGTGCAAAAGGTTTCGTTAATTTCTGGAAAACCGATCTGCCATTAATAGTTTATAGGTCAAAAAGAGAATTCTTAATCTCATTTCTTTTATTTTTCCTTTCTTTTTTAATAGGGGTTTTGTCAACAGCAAAAGATCCGGGTTTTAGCACATTAATCCTGGGACAGGGATATATTGATATGACTTTGAAAAATATTGAAAATGGTGAACCAATGGCTGTTTATAATAGTTATAATGAATTCGAAATGTTTTTTAGCATAACACTCAATAATCTACAGGTTTCTTTCTACACATTTGTATCTGGATTATTAATGGCCTTAGGAACTCTATTTGTGTTGATTTACAATGGAGTTATGGTTGGAACATTTCAATACTTTTTTATTGAGAAAGGACTTTTCTGGGAATCGTTTTTAACTATTTGGCAACACGGAACTATTGAAATTTCGTGTATTATTATTGCCGGAGCAGCAGGACTTACTTTAGGTAAGGGCTTATTGTTTCCAGGAACTTATTCAAGGTTTCAGGCTTTTAAGATTACAGCAAGAAGAGGGCTGCAAATTATGGCTGGAATTGTTCCTTTAATAATTCTTGCAGCTTTCATCGAAGGTTATTTTACAAGACATACAGATGCACCCGATTTTCTTAGAATAATTGTGATTTTGGTTTCACTAATGTTTATTCTGGGCTATTTTGGATGGTATCCAAGAAAAGTGGCAAGAAAACTTGACGATATTCCACCCGATGACTATAAACTTAAGGCTCCTGATGATTCAAGAATAAATTATGCTATGATTTTTAGTTTGGGAGAATTGGTAACCAATACTTTTAAATTCTTTCGCCAAAATATTGGAATCATACTTAAAACAGTTAGTGCTATTTCAATTTTATACACTGTTTTAATAGTGTACGTTTTGGATGTTTTTAAAATCAGAGGTTTTGAAACAATAATGCTTCTGAATTACAACATTATTGATTTGTTTGATTATGATGGTAATTTTAAGCTTCTTTCAATAAATATATTCACATTTTTTACAATTACGGTTATTTTTTCTTTTCTGGTAAATGTTTTTTATAAAGAAAATATTAAAATAGGTGCAGGAAAAAGCTTTTTCCACTTTTTCATCAGAAATGGATGGAAATACTTTGTTGTTTTTCTGTTTCTTAACTATTTAATAATGCTTAATTTCGGATGGGGGATATTCTTTGGCCTAACAGTATTGCCTTTTTCAATTTTCTTAACTAATGTTTTTGCTGTTAATAAACTTGCTTTAGGTTCGGGTTTTAAAGAATGCTTCAAGCTACTTAAAGAAAATTGGGGTAGATTAATCCTTATCTATTTAATTTTCGGAATACTATCATTAGTACTTACAAAGCTGGTGTCAACTCCATGGTTTCAAAACATGCTTGACATATTCCTGATGAATATTGATTTTGAAAAAGAAAAGCTAATACTATTCATGCTTTCATTAAAAATATTCCTTACAATTTTTATTTTAATGATAAATATGGGATTGCTTGTAACTGGAATTACTTTCCTATACTATGTTGTTGTTGAATTAAATACAGCAGATGATTTGTTGAAAAGAATAGATAAATTTGGATTGAAAAATAAATTGCTTGGTTACGAACGCGAGACTTAATGAAAAGAAATTATTTAAATATTGATTATTGTTTTCATGGTAGAATAATATTACTGTTGATATTACTGGTATTTGGCAGTGTTACAAGAGGAAGTGAGAAAAAAACATTTTTAAATAAACAGGCTTGGGAGAAAAGCACAAAGAATATCAATTACATCGAAGATTATAAGGAAATAGAAAAGAAAGAAAGCACTCCAAATATAAATTACACACCCCCTTCAACATCAGGAGTATCAGAAATCTTTACCTATATTGCTGTTATAATAGTCTTAGGTTTTTTAATCTTTTTTGTATTTAGATTGGTTCAGGGAGGCAATATGCAAATGAATAGGCGTATTAGGTCTTCAAAAATTGCAATTGAATCAAATCTTGATGAAGATATTAGCAAAGTTGATCTGGAATATTTACTAAAAAAGGCTCGTGATGAGAAAAATTATAAACTTGCTTTAAGGATTAACTTTTTAATGATAGTAAAAACTTTGTCATTAAAGAATCTGATAATCTGGAGAATTGACAAAACAAATGGGGATTACCTATATGAACTTGCTGACAAAAAGGAATGGTTTGAATTTGCAGGAATCACACTTACTTTCGAAAAAGTGTGGTATGGAGATACCGAGATAAACGAAAAGGATTATTCCTATCTAAGCAAAAATTTTGAATCTTTTAATTTAAAATTGAATAATGAGTAAGAGGGCAATTATAGTATTGGTTATTTTTTCTGTAATTGTGGTTGCAATGATACTTTTCAATATGTATTTGAGGTCTAAATTGCCTCAGTATTCATGGGTTGAATCCTATTCATATAAAAGTAATCAGCCTTATGGTGCTAAGGTTTTATATGATATATTAAACACAAAAAAAGACGAAAGAAAGTTAATTACTCTCGACAAAAACAGAATATCGCAGATTGATACTTCAATAAGAAATACAAATTATATTTTCATTGGCAATTGCTTATTAATGGATTCCGATGAATTCGATTATTTACTTGATTATGCTGATAGAGGAAACAATGCATTTATTGCAACAAATTCATTGCCTGATGATTTAATGGATGAATATGAGCTGGAGTATGAAATATATAATAAGAAAAGTATTACCACCAGCTTTTTAAACAACAAAAAAGAATTTCAATTTCATTTTCAGTTTTTAAAGGACACTGTTGTTTATCAATGGCGTTACTTAAACAAATCTGATGTAATTGACAATATTGATCCCGATGATGAAGTGAGTCTATTATCTGAAATAGATAGAGACAAAATAAATTATTTTAAAGTTAAATATGGCTCCGGCAATATTTATATTCACACAAATCCAATTTTATTTACAAATTATTATCTTATAAATAAAAACGGTTTTGATTATGCCAACCAGGTGTTTTCCGAAATGAAAGAAGGAGATATTTATTGGGACGAAATAAATAAGAGCTACTCAGCTTACAATTCAGAAATGCATCAGGGAAAACCTTTGAGGTATATTTTAAGTCAAAGAAGTTTAAGATGGGCATGGTATTTGGGAATTATTACTATTATTCTTTTTGTGATTTTTAGGGCAAAACGAGAGCAAAAAATCATCCCGATTATCGATAAAAACAAAAACACCTCACTTGAATTTATCAATAATATCGGAGCATTATACTACCAGGCAAAAGACCACAGAATAATCGCAAACGAGATTATGCTTTTGTTTTACTCATTTATCAGAAACAGGTACGGAATTCAAGTAAACATTAAAAATAAACCGGAAATGATTAAAGAAATATCACAAAAATCAGAGATTGATGAAGAAAAGATTAAAGAACTTTTTGATTTAAATCTTATGGCTCAATTTCATGAGGGAGTTGATAATAAGATTATTGTGAAATTTTACGAATCAGTAGAAAACTTTTATAAAAACTGTAGATAATTATGACAGAAATTATTAATCCTGAGAACTTAGAAGAAAGCTCAGAAGAACAACAAAGCAATGAGTCTTTGTCTTTCAATGTTGAGACAACAGATGATGAATTGATTTTCATTAAAGACCTTGCCATTAAAGTGCGGACCGAAATGCAAAAAGTGATTATTGGGCAATCACAATTAATTGACTTTATGATAATTGGATTGTTATCAGGAGGACATATTCTTTTAGAGGGAGTACCGGGAGTGGCAAAAACACTTTTGGTTAAACTAATGGCAAAAACTCTGAATGTGGACTATAATAGAATTCAGTTTACTCCCGACCTTATGCCGTCGGATGTTGTTGGTACAAGTGTGTTTAACATGAAAACATCTGCTTTTTACTTCCGCAAAGGTCCTGTTTTTTCTAATTTCATTTTAATAGATGAAATAAACAGAGCTCCTGCAAAAACCCAATCTGCTTTGTTTGAAGTAATGGAAGAAAGGCAAATTACTGTTGATGGCGAGACATATAAAATGGATTTTCCTCTTTTTATAGTTGCAACGCAAAACCCTATTGAACAAGAAGGTACATATAAACTTCCTGAAGCTCAGCTCGACAGATTTATATTTAAACTTGTTGTTAATTATCCTGAGTTGAAACAGGAAATAGAAATCCTTAAAAGATTTAAAGACGACTTTAACCAGAAGATTAACGAAGAAGTAAAAGCAGTTGTAACAGTTGATATGCTTAAAAAAATTGTTGCAAAGGTTGAAACAATTCATATTAAGGAAGACCTGCTTGACTACATAGCAAAAATTGTTACCAGAACCAGGAATGATAGAGATATTTTTCTTGGTGCTTCACCAAGAGCTTCGCTGGCAATTATGAAATGCTCAAAAGTAATGGCCGCTATTAATGGACGAAACTTTGTGACTCCTGACGATATTAAAAAAATTGCAATTCCGGTACTAAATCATAGAATAATTCTGAATCCTGAAAAAGAGTTGGAAGGTATTCATGTTGTTGAGGTTATTAATGATATAATAGATAAAATTGAAGTTCCAAGATGATTCAATTAGTTAAAAATATTTATTTAACTACGAGATTTTTTTCGCTATTTGCTTTTTTTGCAGTGGTGTTTGCTGCAAGCTATTTAGCTGATTGGCTTTTCCCCTTTGCTCAATTGCTGCTGCTTTTAGGAATATGCCTGATTATTGTTGATGCTTTATTGCTTATCAAAAAAAAGAATAAGTTGTCAGTTCAAAGAATACTGCCAAAAGTTCTTTCACTGGGCGACATAAACACTGTTGAATATACTGTAAAAAGCCTGACATCACTGAATTTAAAAATAATTATTATTGACGAACTTCCCGAACAGTTTCAGGAAAGAGATTTTAAATTTACCATTACTTTGGATAAAGGGTGCAGTAAGCAAGTAACTTATGAGCTTTTTCCGGCTAAAAGAGGAAAGTATAATTTTGGAAGAATAAACATCTTTTATGAATCAAAACTTGCTCTTTTAAGAAAACGTGAAATCCATGAAACAGAAGAAACTGTTGCGGTTTTTCCTTCTATTATTCAAATGAAGAAATACGAATTAAAGGCTTTAAAAAGTCTTTCTCATTTCACCGGAGTAAAGAAAATTCGGCAAATAGGACATAGTTATGAATTTGAGCAAATTAAAAAATATATTATTGGTGACGACGACAGAAGTGTGAATTGGAAAGCAAGCAGCAGAAGAGGCGAATTGATGGTAAATCAATATGAAGACGAAAGATCGCAGCAGGTTTATTCTATTATTGACAAAGGTCGCACAATGAAGATGCCTTTTGGCGGACTTAGCCTTTTGGATTACTCAATAAATACAAGTCTTGTAATATCAAATATCGCCTTACAAAAGCATGATAAGGCAGGTTTATTGTCTTTCTCCGATAAAATTGGGAGTGTTATTAAAGCCGATAACAAAACCAAACAGTTGCCAAATATCATGCAATCTCTTTATAATGAAAAGGAAAATGATTTTGATGCAAATTACGAATTGCTATATAATGCTGTAAGGAATCTTATAACCGCCAGAAGCCTGGTTTTTCTATTTACAAATTTCGAAAGCATATATTCACTCGAAAGAGTTTTACCCATTCTCAGGAAAATTAATAAGTTTCATTTGCTGGTGGTAATGTTTTTTGATAATTATGAGATTAAGAAACTCAGTGAAATTGAATGTCATGATGTTCGTGATATCTACAATAAGACAATAGCAAAAAAATATGTAGCTGAGAAAAACAGGATAAGCCGTGAATTAAAAAAACACGGAATACAATCAATAAGCTCCAAACCCGAAGATTTATCGATAAATACAATTAATAAATATCTTGAATTGAAATCGAGGGGGATGATATAGAGGATATCTCACAGGGGAATTTTATTTATAATGATATAAAAAAATAACTCTCTAGCCCAGCAAAATAAAATTTACCCTTATTATGTTTGTAATTTAAATAAATTATTATATTTGCTATAATCAAAATAATAATATTTTCATTAAAGGAAAAATCTAAGATAAGCAGCAAATTTAGTCAACAGTATTTTAACATTTAATCTATGAAAAAAATAGCTTTATTTCTCGTTTTTATCCTTTCCATTTCTTTTCAAATTAAAAGTCAAACTTATAAACCTAAATGGGGACCAATCTGTGAAGAAGAAGGTTCACTTCTGAGGAATGGTGGTTTATTGGGAATTCAGGGTGATTATTATTATTTATTCATGAATCTTCAATCAGAAGATAAATTATTAAAATATGATATGAACCATAAGTTAATATCCAACGAAGCCCTTGATTTGAAGTTTGACAATCAACAAATTAGACTGAAAATGCTTATTAATACAAAAAATGGTTCATTTGGATATTTTGATTCAACTGATGAAGAAAAACAGCAGATGACAGCATTTTCGGCTAAGTTTACCGATGGGAAATTTTCAGATAGCAAACAAATTTATAAACATGATTATAATTTTAAATTTGCTATATCATTATACGGTTATTCAAATAAATATTCGTATAATGATAATCATGGTATTATATTATGCCGAGATTTGAGCCACTTTGTTTATACAAATATTCCCACATTTGAGAGTAATTCTCAGCAAAAATTAGCTATTGCAGTTTTTGATGCTGATATGAATTTGCTTTGGGATAAAATGCAGAGCTTCGAGTATTTGAATAAAGACCTTGAAATAAGACAAATCTGCATTAACAATAGTGGAGTTGTTTATTTATCATGTAGATTAGAAAAAGATAAATCAGCAAAGAAAAAAGCTTATATTGATTTCGACTATAAGATTTTTAGAATTACCAAGGATGATATTAAGGAATTTGATGTTAATATTGGTGAGTTGATATTTCCAACCGATGCACTTCTTTATTTAACTGAAGATATGAATTCTGAGTTTATTCTGTCTGGGTTTTATTCAGATGGCTATATGAAATTTGGCTTACGAGGCTTGTTTTATTTGTCAGGTAATAATAAGGATGGTATTAGTATAATAAAAACTCACAAATTCGATGCTTCATTTTTAAAAGATAATATAACAGATGAAGACTTAAAAAAGGGAAGAGGATTAAGTTGGGATTACAAAACCCATAGATTTATTCCTTTTAAGGATGGGTCAATAGGTTTATTAACTGAAGAGACTTCTTCGGCATCTACTAGTTCGAGAGGAAGTTCAATGGGTTATACGTATTATAATTCTAATAACATCCTCATTCCAAGGTTTACATCAGATGGAGAATTGTCAAATATCATTAAAATCCCCAAGTATTTTGCCAGCTCTACTCCTTTTAGTCTTTCATACTCATTTGCTTCTATTAACAATAAAACATATCTCCTATTCAATAATTCTAAAGATTCAGGTTCAGCATTTGATTTAAGCGGTGGACGGGTTGAACTTGTTATTATTAACGAATTAGGGGAAATTGAATATAACAAACCATTATTTAAAAACGATGAGGTTGAACTTCTTTATGCCCCGAAGCTATTTGATTATACTAATGATAAATTATTGATAGGTAATCTAGGTAGTTTAACGAATAAATATTCTTTCGGAATAATTGATTTAAAGTAAATTCAAATATAAATTTAAATAAAGTAAAATGAAAAAGATTAAATTATTTGGAGTACTATTTCTGTTAGTATTCATTATTTCTTGCTCTAAGGATAAAGATGGTTCAAATGTAAAAGCATCTTTTACTTTTAACCCGGGAACAGGAACAACAGAAACTATTTTTAATTTCGATGCTTCTGAAAGTACAAATGCATCAGAATATAGATGGGATTGGGATAATGATGGAGTTTGGGATGAAAACTATTCTTCTAGTTCAACTATTAGCCATAAGTTTGCTTTAGCAGGAAATTTAACTGTTAAACTGGAAGTAAAGGATGATGATGGTAATACGAACTCAACAACTCAACCAGTCACCATAAATTTGGGACCTGCTCCTCAATTAACTAAGAAATTTTATTTTCAAACTAAGCTCAATGGTAATAAATGGATTACTTTTCAAAGTAATGATCCTGGCTATTCAGGTGATAATATCGGACTTAATACTATTTTTTATACATATTATGTTGGATTAGATTTTGAGACAAAAATTACCTCAAGTAAAATCTTAGGATTAAAAGGGCAAACTTTAGGTTTTGATTCACCTGGAATTCACGCTAGTATTATAAATGATGATAATGGTGTATATGTTGGAACTTATGCTGCACCTGATCAAATAGGAAGTGAATTTAAGGTTGTAGATGTTACAAGTGATGGAAGCTATATGGGATATCCTAGTTATGTTGTAGAAGGGACATTTAAATGCAAAGTAGATGATGATACCCATGCAAATTACGGAGAAATGACGGATGGCAAATTTGCTTTACGGTTGTTTGTTAAACCGCAATTAGACTATATATAAGATTCTCTAACTGTGTGCTCGGCACAAAACATTCATAATCTTCCCATTTAGTTCGAGATAATCGAATCTCAAATTTAACAAATTAATAAATCACCACATGGAAATTTCGTTAATAAACGAATATTAGAATTTTTATGGAGTATGTTCGTAAGTGTGAACCTAAATTTCAGTTATGAATTATATTTTGGGTTAGTACGGTACAAGAAAACTTAGCTGTGAAAAACAGGAATTTGTTTACCTGCAGGGGACATAGATAAATAAGCAAAAGAACTTTATTCGGGCAAAATTCATAATTTCCCAAATGATTGATTTAAAATTGTCAATAAAATACTAATTTTACAATTAAGTTAATCCTTTAAATCCTGTTTGCGACAAATGATTATCCAATATTGTTCCGACCTGCATTTGGAATTCCCCGAAAACAAAGAGTTCCTGAAAACAAACCCTTTACAAGCAAAGGCTGAGATTTTATTGTTGGCGGGTGATATTGTTCCTTTAGTTGTAATGAATAAACACAATGATTTTTTCGATTACGTTTCCGATAATTTCAAACACACTTATTGGATACCAGGGAATCATGAATATTACTATTACGACATTACAAAAAAAGATACTATTATTAATGAGAAAATCAGAAGTAATGTTCATTTGGTTAACAATTTTTCTGTTAAGCACAATGATGTAAAGCTTATATTTTCAACTCTTTGGTCGAAGATAAATCCTGCAAACCAATGGAATATTAGGCAAAGAATATCCGATTTTCATGTGATAAAACACGGGAAAGAGAGTTTCACTCCAACTCATTTTAATGAATTACACAAGGAATGCTTACAATTTATCGAACAGGAAGTTGAACAAAATGAAAAGACAATTGTAGCATCTCACCACATACCTAGTTTTTTGAATTATCCCGAAAAATACAAAGGAGATGTTTTAAACCAGGCATTTGCTGTTGAACTATATGATTTCATCGAAAATTCAAATATTAATTATTGGCTATTTGGGCATCATCATCAAAATGTTTCTGACTTTACAATTGGAAAAACCAAATTAATAACTAACCAATTGGGTTACGTAAAATATAGAGAGCAAAAAGGATACGATGGGGGGAAAACTATTGAAATTTAATTTGAACAATTAATTACGAAAGAAAAAATATTAAAGCATTTTATGAAAACAACAAACTGGTATGAAAAAGATATTGACGAAGTTTTTGAATATCTCTACGACGAAGTTAAGGAAGATGAACAGTTTGAAGCATTAAAATATTTCATGCTAAATTATCCCGATTTGGATATTGAATGGCTGGAGATTTTCGAAAACTTTAAATACCATTTATTAATAAATGAAAGAATTGAAGATATTTTATTCTTTGTTGACTGGTACTCGAAAAAAGACCCTGATGATTATCACGAAAGATATGAATTCGTTGAAGGTAGTTTGGTAGATTACTTTCTCTTTAAAAAAGATTATGCAGCCTTACAAAAAAGGATAGAAATTATCAAGCAAAACCCTGCACCTGCCTATGATACTTTAACCAAACGCTTATTATTTCAGCTTGTTTATCATGGGCTTTACGATCTAGCGATTGATTATGCACAAGCTGTTTGGAAACCGATTGATGAATCACCTAAACTTATCGGATTTGTTTCCTACCCTTTCATTAGCACTTTGTATATTAATAATCTTCAGAATTATTACGAGTCACTTTTGAATAACACTTCATTTGATATTGACCAAATGTTTCAAAAGGCTGTTGAAATCGGATATGACAACGATAAAGAATTGTTTAATGAAGTGGTAACTACTATTAAATCGGATTTAGATATTGAATTGATTGAAACATCTATCCAAAATAAGAAAGACCAACACATGTACCATCTAAACATACAGTTTTTAAAATATATGTACCGGGAATTTAAAATGCCATTCGTTTTTTCTGAATTAATCTGGCAGTTTATTCATACACGTAAAATATTTGGAAAACATGGAAGAAAAAACTGGTTTTATATTGATAAAAAAACTCTTGACAAGCACATTGTTGACAGATATGATAATTTTTTAGGCAGCAACGAATTGGAGATTTTTGGTAAAGTTTGGGGTTTCCCTTATCTCATTTCGTTTTTCAATCATTTTCAATTATTAAGTGATGAACATAGTCAGTTAATGCTTAAAAACATGGAATATTTCAAAAAAGAAATGGTGCAAATTGCTTCTTTCAGTTTATGGAAAATGATGTTTGTTTTTAAATGGCCAAAAATCAGTGATTCTGTCGAAGACCATTTGTATCAAGATTTTTTTGAATCAACATTTGGAATTAAGGATGAAGATATGAAAGAACATTTATCTGAATTTTTTCCATCATTTCAAGAAACCGAAGAATGGAATTACCAGGCTGAAATGAAAGAAAAAGATTTAGGTACAATAGTTTATAGTGGCGACTCACCTTATAAAAAAGAAGAACCTGAAATTGGAAGAAATGCTCCCTGCCCTTGTGGAAGCGGAAAAAAATATAAAAATTGTTGTTTGAATAAAAAGTCGGATTAGATTAAAAGAGAATGATAACGGAATCGAACTGATTTTTGCTGTTATTTATTAAAAGTGACCTAGGGAGGACTCGAACCCCCAACCCTCAGAGCCGAAATCTGATATTCTATCCAATTGAACTACTAGGCCAAGATTCGGCAAAAATAGTAAATTTGTGCATATTTCAACAAATATAAATTTGGCTTTAATGCTGATTAATACAATAATTTTTAAGATATTTAGTTAAAAGATTAAGATTTTGAAAAACACATTAATGATACTATTAAAGAAATTCATCCTTGCTTTCATATTAATTATCATAGCAATAAACTCAAAAAGCCAGGAAATTGCCATTGGAGAATGGAGAGACCATCTTCCTTATGCAAATTGTATTGCTGTTACTGAGGCTGAGAATTTGATTTATACAGCGACTTTATATAATCTGTTTTATTATGATAAAAACGACAATTCAGTTTCACGATTAACAAAAATATCGGGACTTTCTGATATTGGAATTAGCACGATTAACTATAATTCTAAAACCAAAACAATTGTTGTAGCTTATTCAAACACAAATATTGATTTAATAAAAGATCAGCAGATTACTAATATTTCGGATATCAAAAGAAAATCAATATTAGGAAATAAAACCATTAATAAAATCTTGTTTATTGATGAATATGCATATTTAGCCTGTGGTTTTGGAATAGTTGTTCTTGATTTAAATAGACAAGAAATTAAAGACACATATTATATAGGTTCGGGTGGAAGTCAAATTGATGTTCTTGACCTTGCTTTCGATGGGGAAATTATTTATGCAGCAACTGAAAATGGCATTTTCTCTGCTCCAATAAATAGCTCAAATCTTGCAAATTACGAATCCTGGAGCAAGGATTTTACTCTCCCTTATCCTAATGAAAAATATAATATAATCGAAGTAATAAATAAAAAAATAATTGTTAATTATTCCACTTTAGATTGGGCTTCAGATACTGTTTTTGTGTATAACGGAGGTAGCTGGATGCAATTAGATGCAACATATACAGCCCGAAAATCTGACATATCAATTTTCAATGATAAAGTTGTAATATCAGCTAATGACAACATAAGAATCTATGATACTACTCTAACTAATTTTAAATCAATTTTCACTTATAATCCTGAACCTATGTCGCCTCAGCAAACAATAATTGACAAAGATGATTTTTTATGGATTGCTGATCAAAATGAAGGATTGGTTAAAAACTGGGATATCTGGAATTCAATAAAAATTAAATTAAATGGTCCGGGCACGAAAAATTCATACAAAATGTCGCTCGAAGGTAATAAATTGTGGGTTGCAACAGGAGGTAAGGATATTTCATGGAATAATAGGTGGATGACTGATGGTGTTTTTGCATTTGAAGACGAACAGTGGAAAACATTTAATCTTAAAAACACACCCTTAATGACTCCCATCAGAGACTTTATGTCTGTTGCTGTTAATCCGCTTAATCCTGCACAAGTTTATGTTGGAACATGGGGATTTGGATTACTGGAATTTAATAATGGTGCTTTAACGAAAATTTATAACGATACTAACAGCTCATTACATTCTGCAAGTAATTGGGCGGGCTGGGTAGGAATAGCAGGAATATCATTCGACTTAAACGGAAATTTATGGGTTTCAAACTCAGGAACTCCAAATGCTTTATCTGCAAAAATTAATGGAGAATGGAAATCATTTAGTTTGAGTCCTCTTATAAGTCAGGATGTTGTTGGGAGCTTAATGATTGATTCATACAATCAAAAATGGATTATTATGCCAAGAGGGCAAGGTGTGATTGTTTTTAATGATAATAATACATATGATAATTCAGGTGATGACAGAAAAATTCGCTTATCCATGACTGTTGGAAATGGAGCATTGCCAAGCAATGACATTGTTTGTATGGCAGAAGACAAAGATGGAGAGGTCTGGTTAGGTACAGATAAAGGTATTGCTGTAATTTATTCACCCGAAAATATTTTTACAGGCAATGATTTCGATGCCCAGCAAATACTTGTTGAACAAGACGGGATAGTAAATTATCTGCTTGAAGCGGAAACTGTTACTGCGATTGCTGTTGATGGTTCAAATAAAAAATGGATAGGCACCCAAAGAGGTGGAGTATTCTTAATGTCAGATGATGGAACTAAACAAATACATCATTTTACTGAAGAAAACAGTCCACTATTTTCAAATTCAATAATTTGCATTGAAATTGATGGTGAAACAGGAGAAGTGTTTTTCGGCACTGACAATGGAATAATTTCTTACAAAGGTAAAGCTACAGAAGGCTTTGAAGAATACAACAACGTTTATGCTTATCCAAATCCTGTTAAAGAAAACTATAATGGTTATATCGCAATAAAAGGTCTCGTACAAAATGCTGATGTAAAAATCACTGATATTAGCGGAACACTTATTTACAAGACAATTGCAGAAGGTGGTCAAGCTGTTTGGAATGGCAAAAACTTTAGTGGTGAAAGGGCTAAGTCGGGAGTTTATCTTGTGTTTTCGTCAAATGCTGATGGCTCAGAAACCCTGGTGACAAAAATTCTTTTTATTAACTAAAAGATACAAAAAACTAGTTATTTTTGTCCCTAAAAAATATATGTCTAAATCAAAATTGAATAATCAGTTTGTTGTTATCATAATATTTGCAGCTATTTTAAGTTGCTTTTCATGTCAAAATCCAACCTCCGACAAAAAAACTTCTGAACTTAAAACCGATACAGTACTTTTACAGCCAAAGGTAGTTTATGGAATAAATGTGGACTCATTAAGGGTAATAAGCGACAAAATCAAAGCTAATCAAAATCTATCTGAAATATTACCAAAATATGGAGTTAGCTATCAAACTATTGATGAATTATCCAGAAAATCTATAGATATTTTTGATATTAGAAAAATCAGGGCAGGAAATAAATACACAATAATTTCTTCGAATGATTCATTAAAAAAAGCACAATACTTCATTTACGAAAGTTCAGCAATTTCTTATGTAGTATTTGATTTGCGTGATTCAGTTGTGGTTTATAAAGGAAAGAAAGAAGTTATAACAAAAATGGAATCGGCTTCAGGGGCAATTGAATCTTCATTATGGAACGACATGATAAAAAATGACATTAATCCCGTTTTGTCAATTGAATTGTCGGAAGTTTATCAATGGGCGATTGACTTCTTCGGACTACAAAAAGGAGATAAATATAAGGTGATTTATGAAAATAAATTTGTTGAAGGAAAATCTGTAGGTTTAGGAAAGATAAAAGCAGCCTGGTTCTATCATGCAAACAAAGACTTTTACGCATTTTATTTTGTACAGGATAGCATTGGTGATTATTTTGATGATGAAGCAAACAGCCTAAAACGAACATTTCTTAAAGCTCCTTTACGATTTTCGAGAATTAGTTCTCGCTTTTCAAATAGCAGATATCATCCGGTTTTAAAAATAAGAAGACCTCATCATGGAGTTGATTATGCTGCACCAACTGGAACACCTGTTCAGGCATTAGGTGATGGAAAAGTTACTGAAGCAGGAAGAAAAGGTGGTTATGGGAAATACATAAAAATTAAACATAACAGTGTTTACACAACAGGATATGCTCATTTATCGGGTTATGCAGTTGGAATTAAAGCAGGAACTTATGTGAATCAAGGTGATGTTATTGGATATGTTGGAAGTACAGGACTTTCAACAGGACCACATTTAGATTTTAGAGTTTACAAAAATGGCTCAGCTATTGACCCATTGAATATGGAATCACCTCCAGCAAAGCCGGTTGACTCAGTTAATATTGAAAAATATAAATTGCTGGTTGATAAAATGAGTAAAAAGCTTGATGCGATTAAGTAAACACTTTATCGAACCTATAGTTTTTTTGAAGTGAAATTAAACTAGGTTTTTGCTTAGTATTTTCATCTTTCCTTTGTTCCCAATCGAATATTTACCAGAGATATACAGAATCTTTTATCAAATATTTTTCAGTAGTATTCGCTTTTTGTGAAAATAATTTATTATTCTCTCTCTCTTTTATACCAATTGTTAATTCAAAATTACCAAAGGACATTTTGAATTTTACAATGGTTAATGCCGTGTGAAACAATATTTAATATTAGATTTGGACTGTTAATTAATTCACATCGGTATTAATTATTCCCAGATAATAATTATTCATACTAAAATATAAAAATTTAAGAAGTTTAATACATGTGATATAAATTTTGTAATTTTATATTCTGAAGAATTTAATGTGCTTCATTTATTTTTACACTAATATAAATATCATTTTAGAAAATCTTGAAATTGTAAATTAATAAATAAGATGAAAAAATTAATAATTGCATTAACACTAATATGTTTTTATAATCAAACAAATGCCAATGTTTATCTTGTAACACCTCAACAGGGAAATATTCAAGGATCATTAAACTCATGTCTTTATGGTGATACAGTTTATGTAGATACTGGATACTATTATGCAAATATTATTTGGCCAAAAGTATCCAATATAAAGCTTCTAAGTTTGGGGGATTCATCGAATACAACAATTGATGGTTCTGGACTTGGCTCAGTAATAAAATTCATTTTTACTTTAAGTGATACTGCCAAAATAGATAGCAATACAGTAATTAAAGGCTTTACAATAACTAATGGATATGATGCAAGTACTCATTCTCAAGGAGCTGGAATTTACCTCTACCTTAGCAGTCCAAAGTTAGAAGGATTATATATTACAAAAAACCGATTAAATGGCAATCGAGCAAAAGGGGCAGGACTATGGGGGGGTATTCTAACACTGTTATCTACAATTCATCCATTTCCGAAAATAGTAGTGATTCTACAAGTTATGCAAAGGGAATTGGTGTATACTTAGAAGGAGGAACAGTAGTGTTTAAGAATGTTAAAATAAATAATAATAACATTCATTATTCTAGCTATAACCATGGTGGTGGAGTATATGCTGCACATTGTAATTTAAAATTAACAAATGTGGAAATTAGTGGAAATATCATGGGACCAAATGGATTATATTATCATGGAGGAGGATTGTGGATTGGTTCTACTAATACCAAACTGACAAATGTATTAATTTCAAATAATGTTTTGGGAGAAAATGGTGGATGGTATCATGGAGGTGGAATATATATAAATACTTCTGACACGACAAGAAAAATTGAATTTACAAATGTAACTATTGCTGAAAACAAGACACTGGACACAAATAAATTATTTCTAGGGGGTGCGATTTATACCTGTGAGAGTGATTCTTTTTATATTGTAAATTCAATAATTCATACTGAAGAAAATCAAAATCCATTAATTTGCTCAAATGACACATTAAAAATCACTTATAGCAATATACAAGGCGGTTATCCCGGAACTGGAAATATTGATATTACCCCAGGCTTTATTTCTCTTACAGATTTTCATTTGATGACAAGCTCTCCTTGTGTAAATGCTGGGACTTTAATAGGTGCCCCTTCTTATGATCTTGATAATAACTTAAGACCATTACCGGTTTTTACTAATCCAGATATGGGCTGTTATGAAGTTGACCAAACATTGGGAATTTCATCATACCAAAATCAGAATAATGCAATAAAATGCTTTCCAAATCCCGTAAATGATGAATTATTTTTAGAGTTTAACAATTTACAATACAATTCTATTATTTCTATAGAAGTATATAATGGTATAGGAACTTTTGTTAAAGAAGTAGATTTCATGTCAAGTAAAAACAACATTTATGTTGGTGATTTAGTAAATGGTCTTTATTTAATAAAAGTCATTTCTAATGAAAATAAAATTTACACTAATAAAGTAATGGTTCTTCGTTAACCAAAATGAACCTATCGGAGTTTAAACCCTTGAAAGGATTTCTTGTTTTAGTAGCTTTAAAAAAAATTTCTAAAATATTTGGATGTAATATTTTTATTTGTATATTTGCGTATTCAAATACCTAATTAATATGTACAGCTATGAGCAACCTATTTTCATTATCAGAAGCCTCGTCAATTGCGATTCATAGCATGGCTTTGATAGCTAATACCGAGAAGCAACTTAACGTAAAAACTATGGCAGAGATGACTGGCTTTTCACGAAACCATATGGCAAAAGTGCTTCAAACTTTAGTACGATACAATTTTCTAAGCTCAACAAGGGGACCGGCAGGTGGATTTAAATTAATTAAAGAGCCTAAGGAAATTTCATTATTAGAAATTTATGAAACTATTGAAGGTAAGCTTACCAATGAACCTTGTATTAAAAAAGTTGATTGCCCATTTGAAAACTGTGTTTTTGGTGGAATCACTTCTAAACTAACTGAAGAGTTCAAAGTATTTTTTAGTAATAGAATGCTAAGTGATTTATTGTTAAAGAAAGATGAAACGAATTAGAGTTAGACTCCGATTAATTTGAATAATTAAAAAAACTAAAACTTTAAGATGAAAAGAGATATAATTAAAATTGATGAAGAACTTTGCAATGGTTGTGGTATTTGTGTACCTAATTGCCACGAAGGAGCTTTGCAAATAATTGATGAAAAAGCCAGACTAATCAGCGATTTAATGTGTGATGGATTAGGAGCATGCATTGGACATTGCCCTGAAGGAGCTATAACCATTGAACAAAGAGAAGCTGTTCCTTATGATGAAATTGCTGTGATTACAGATATGGTTAGTAAAGGTAGAAATACAATTATTGCTCACTTACAACATTTGAAAGAACATAATGAAGTTGATTTTTTCAAACAAGGTGTTCAATATCTGGAACAAAATAGAGCTAATCTGCCTTTTGACTTAGATGATGTTAAGCATCATGTTCACAATATGATTAAACCCAATAAAAATAACTTGTCCGACAATCGGCGGATAGAAACTAAAACTGTAAAAATGGAAAAAGGAAGTGCATGCGGAGGGGCTTGCCCGGGCTCAGCCACAATAGATTTTAAAATAGATATAGATAAAGTACAAGGACAAAATAGTAGTAATCAATCAGCAGCAGTTGTTGCCAATGCAATATCAGAATTAAAGCAATGGCCAGTGCAGCTACATTTGGTTAGTCCACAAGCTAGCTATTTTAAAAATGCCGATGTTGTTCTTGCAGCTGATTGTGTTGCATTTTCAATGGGAAATTTTCATAGTGAATTTTTAAAAGGCAGAAGTTTAGCTATTGCCTGCCCTAAACTGGATTCAAACGTGGAAGTTTATATTGAAAAACTCACTTCAATGATTGAAAACTCCAAAATTAACACATTAACAGTTGTAATGATGGAAGTTCCTTGTTGTGGCGGTCTTTTACAAATGGCAAAAATTGCATTGAAAAATTCAAGCAGAAAAATTCCGATTAAACAAGTTGTTATTGGAATTCAAGGAAATATTTTATCTGAAGATTGGGTGTAGGTTAAAATTCCAAATAAACCATTGGAAAACATAGTAAAGTAGAATAATATTATTATTAATAAATAAAAAAAGTTAAAATTATGAGTATGTTTTGTTATCAATGCCAGGAAACGGCAAAAGGAACTGGATGCACAATAGCAGGTGTATGTGGTAAAAAAGAAAATGTTGCAAATATGCAAGACCTTTTAGTTTTTGTATTAAAAGGAATTTCAATTTACAATGTTAAGGCTAAAGAATTTGGAATTGAGAATGAAAAAGCAAATAAGTTTATTCTCGAAAGCCTATTTATGACTATTACAAATGCTAATTTCGATGAAGATCGTTTTATAGCTAATGTAAAAGAAGGTTTAAAAATTCGTGATGAAATTAGAGATGCCATTATTAATGCAGGTGATAAATTTGATGAAGTACTTCATGAATCAGCAATATGGACTGGAAGCACAATAGAAGAATTTAAAGCTAAAAACACAGAAGTTGGCGTTTTAGCGACGGAAAATGAAGATGTAAGATCACTTCGTGAGTTAACAATTTATGGACTTAAGGGTTTAGCTGCTTACACAGAGCATGCATTAAATCTTGGTTTTGAAGAAAAAGAAATTTATTCTTTTATTAATAAAGCCTTAGTTGCAACTACTGATGATAATATATCTGTAGATGAATTGGTTGCCTTAGTTCTTGAAACTGGTAAATATGGCGTTCAGGCAATGGCTCTTTTAGATAAAGCTAATACTACAAAATATGGTAACCCAGAAATTACGAAAGTTAATATAGGTGTTAGCAATAAGCCTAGTATTTTAATTAGTGGTCATGATTTACGTGACATGGAAGATTTGCTTATTCAAACAGAAGGCACTGGAGTTGATGTTTATACTCACAGTGAAATGCTTCCGGCAAATTATTATCCTGCTTTCAAAAAATATTCTCATTTTATTGGGAATTATGGTAATGCATGGTGGAAACAAAAAGAAGAATTCGAGAGTTTTAACGGACCTATCCTTTTTACAACAAACTGCATTGTTCCTCCCAAAAAAGATGCAAAATATGCCGATAAAGTTTTTACTACAGGAGCTGCTGGATACCCGGGATCAAAACACATAGCTGATAGAAAAGAAAATGGAAGAAAAGATTTTTCCGAAATCATCGAATTAGCTAAAAAATGTGAAGCTCCAACTGAAATTGAAAAAGGTGAAATTATTGGTGGTTTTGCACACAATCAAGTTATTGCTTTAGCCGACAAAGTTGTTGATGCAGTAAAATCAGGAGCAATAAAGAAATTCTTTGTTATGGCAGGTTGCGATGGAAGAATGAAAGACAGAGATTATTATACTGAATTTTCGGATAAACTTCCAAAAGACACTATTATTTTAACCGCCGGTTGTGCAAAATACAGATACAATAAACTTGAGTTAGGTGATATTGGTGGAATTCCAAGAGTACTTGATGCTGGTCAATGTAACGACTCATATTCACTTGCTGTTATTGCTTTGAAACTTAAAGAAGTTTTCGAACTAAATGACATCAATGAATTGCCAATTGCATATAATATTGCTTGGTATGAACAAAAAGCGGTAATTGTTTTATTAGCTTTACTTTCATTAGGTGTTAAGAATATTCATCTTGGACCAACTTTACCAGCATTTTTATCTCCAAACATAGTCAATGTTTTAGTTGAAAACTTTGGTATAGCCGGAATTACAAATGTTGATGATGACATTAAAATGTTTATGAATTAAAAATCGAATCAGGGTGCAGAAATGTGCCCTGATTTATTTTAATTAGTGCTGATGAAATTTAGTGCTAAGAATAAAAAATGATAAAATGATGTAATGATAAAATGATAGAATAAATTCAAAAAGTTACTTAATATTATTTATTATCGCATTAAAGCATTATCGCATTAAAGCATTATCGCATTTTATCATTAAATAAATAGAACAAAACAAAAGAAAGAATGGAAAACAAAGAATTCGAAAAAGCCAATATTTTCAGTTTTGAAAAATCAGTTGATTATTCTGAAAATGCAATTGTAAGTAAAACTGTTCTTAAAAGAGAAACCGGAAATGTTTCATTATTCGCATTTGATAAAGGTGAGGGATTAAGCGAGCATACTGCTCCTTTTGATGCACTAATTCAGGTTATTGATGGAAAAGCAGAAATACTAATTAATAGAGAAAGTTATTTTCTTGAAGCTAACGAATCTATATTAATGCCAGCAAATATTCCACACGCTGTAAAAGCATTAGAAAAATTCAAGATGATATTAACTATGATTAAAGGATAAATTAATTACAATACATTGAAATCATATAGTTAAAAGTACGATTGAAGTTCGATATAACAATAACAATTGGTCAGAAGACGGAAGACAGAAGTCAGAAGTGTTACTTCTAATCTTTTTGTAAACTTACTTCCGACTTCAGTCTTCGGACTTCGGTCTGTATTAACATAAAAAAATATAGAAATAAAATCACCTGCATTAAATTGCAGGATTTCAACTAATAACTAGATAATATATGAAAGTTACTGAGCTTAATTCAGCACCAAAAGTTCCTTTTGATTTAGATGGAAAAATCCTATTTTCACAAGAGAATATTGAAATTGTTCATTTAACATTACAGCCAGCAGAAGAAATTGATATTCATAAAAATCCGGTGGATGTATTATTTTGGGTATTAAACGGAACTGCAACATTAACAATTGAAACAGAAGAGCATGTATTTGGAGTTGGTAATTTAATTGAAGTTGGATGTGAAGAAAACAGAGGATGGAAAAATACCGGGGATGAGAAATTTGAGATTCTTGTAATTAAATTAGTAAAACCAAACAGAAATAAAAAATAGAAAATCCATGAATGCACGAAAATAAATTAATATTTCATGATTATTCGTGCATTCTTGGTAAATCTTTTTGTAGATTTATAAAATTGTTTTGAAATTAAATAAAGGGATTTTATAAATGTTTATTAGAGTTAAACCAAAAGTATTAATTTTTATTTCTGGGATTCTTTGGAGTTTTGTTGGAATTCTTCTTAATCATTTTGCTGCTAAATGGTTCGTCAATTTACCTAAAGCCGAAAAGATAACATCTATAGTATTTGGGGGTATTATGGGAATAATAATAGCATATTTTGGTTTTAATAAAATTGCAAAAAATAATATTAAACGAATTTTAGAATACAAGGATAAAGCTTGTTTTTTTGCTTTTCAATCCTGGAAGAGCTATATCATTATTGTTATTATGATTAGCATGGGAATTTTTATGCGAACTTCAGGTTTAATACCAAAATATATTTTAACACCTATCTATATTGGAATTGGATTAGCACTTTTTATTGCAGGAATCCAGTATTATATAGTTTTATTAAGAAAATAGAAAATGGAATTTACACTAAATTTCTTTCAGGAACTTGTAACTCTAACGAATGAGATGTCTCCTTATTTACTTCTTGGATTTCTTATTGCCGGGATTTTACATATTTATATAAAGAAGGAAAAAATCACAAAATATTTAGGAAAGAAAAACATAAAGACAGTAATTGTTGCTTCAATTTTTGGAATTCCGCTCCCTTTGTGTTCATGTGGAGTTATACCAACTGGGATTTCGTTTTATAAAGATGGTGCTTCAAAAGGAGCAACAGTTTCATTTTTAATTTCAACTCCACAGACCGGGATGGACTCTATTATGATTACCTATTCTTTATTAGGTCTTCCATTTGCTATTATTCGTCCGATTGTAGCACTTATAAGTGGAGTTATTGGCGGAATACTTACAAATAATTTTGACAAAAAAGAAATAGAAAAACCAGCAGATTTAGAATGTACTAATGATAATCCTGCTGAGCATAATCAAAACAAACTGAAACTGATGTTTAAATATGCTTTTGTTGAATTTATGCAAGATATCGCAAAATGGTTGATAATTGGTTTGTTGGTCGCAGCTTTAATTGCTGTTTTAATTCCAGATAATTTTTTCGAAATGTATATTGGAAATAATTATTTGAGCATGCTTATGATACTTGTTGTTTCTATTCCATTATATGTTTGTGCAACTGGTTCAGTTCCTATAGTGGCAGTTTTATTAATGAAAGGTTTATCTCCGGGAGCTGCACTGGTTTTTCTTATGGCAGGTCCTGCAACAAATGCTGCAACTATTACAGTTATTGGAAAATCTTTAGGGCAAAAGACTTTAATTTTATATTTGATTTCCATTATAAGTGGAGCTTTGATATTTGGTATTTTTATTGACTCTTTTTTGCCAATTTCATGGTTTCAAAATCACATAATTAATTTAGCTCACGGGCACGAATCACATTTATTGCCTTATTGGTTAAAAGTATCGAGCAGTATAATTCTTACCATTCTGTTAATAAATGGGATCTTTCGAAAATATTTCATGAAAAATAAATCAAAAACTGATATGACTGAAACAATAATCACTGTAAAAGGAATGACTTGCAATCATTGCAAGGCTAATGTCGAAAAAAGTCTTTTAAAGCTAGAAGGAATTAAAGAGGTTGTTGTTGATTTAGCTTCTTCGAAAGTTAGAATAAGTGGAGAAAAGATTAATCTATTAAAAGTGAAAACGACACTTGATGAGATAGGATATGAGCTTGTAGATTAAAAATTAGTTTCGGCTTTGATTTGATTGCCTTTCTATTATTCATAAGGCTACTTTTTAGCCTTTGAATATAGTATTTCAAATCGTTACACAATAAAAAAGTGCTGTAAGCCTTAGATTAAAAGTATTTCAAAGAATGTTCTTGTTTTTTTAATGGACGCTAATGTTTTGGTTTAACAAATTAATACCAATCAAAATGGGTTTAAAAATCTTTACTGTGGCATTTCACTTGCTTTCATTTTAACCTCGCAATATTTCTTTACTAACTCTGCTGCTTTTTTATTTCCCAAACTTTCAGCATATCTGAAATCATTACAAGATGCGACTAATTCTTTTAGCATTAGCAAAGTAACACCTCTTTGCATAATTGCATCAGAAAAGTCAGGTTTCAGTTCAATTGCCTTTGAATAATTACTAATAGCTTCCTGATATTTTCGCAATTTGTAGTTAGCGACACCAATACTAAAATATGCTTTTTCATTATTTGGTTCGAAGCTAAGCACTTTGTTGAAATCCTTAATTGCATCATCAAATTGATTTATTAATCCTTTTGCATTGCCGCGATAAAGAAATGCTTGGGGGTAATTGTTTTCCAGGGCGATTGCCAAATCAAAATCTGAAATTGCACCATTATAATCCCGAATATTGAATTTCGCCAATCCACGATTATAATATGCTTCAGCATGGTCGTGGCTTAAGCGAATTGCATAATCTAAGTCTGTAATTGTTTCCTGAAATTTGTTTTGCTTTGCATAAACTGATGCCCTGTTAATATATGCAATTTCGTACCTTGGATTACTTTTTATTGCAATAGCATAATCTTTTAGAGCCTTTTCATAATTTCCGCTCCAGTAATAGCCGTCAGCTCTGACAAGATAAGCATGCCAGACTTTTGGATTTTTTTTGATAACATCTGTAAGCAATGTTTCATTGTTTTCCCATTTCTTATTTTGATTGTAAGTGATAAGAGAAAATATAATTACTGCTATTGCTAGAAATCCGATGGTGATATTTGTAAATCTTGCTGTCTTTTTTGAATCTTTTAATTTCACAAAATAAGTTCCTATGATAAATAGAAAACCAAGATAAGAAATATATGGATAACGGTCGGCAACAATCTGTAATCCAATTGGAACAAAATGCACAACAACTGAAATTGTAATTACATAAAACAGTATTCCGAACAACAAAGGGTCTTTAAAATTCTTCTTTTTAATTGCATTAATTATGAGCTTTAAGGTAAAAACAATTATACCTATACATACAATTGCAGCAAAATAATATTCCCAACCTACGCTTGATTCAATATTTGGTGTGCTAATCACAGGATAATAATGAATAGCTGATAAACCAACAGGAACTATTAGCTTAACCAGATAAAAAACAAAAGAATAGCCAATAAAAACTACTCTATCGAGAAAACTAAAGGATTCTCTTAAGCTTCCGATATGTGAAAACTCCTCTCTAGCATTGTAAGCAATAATAACAAAAACAATGGATAAAGCTATAAATGGGATTTTTTCTAAAATGTTTTTCCAATCGATTTTTCTTGAGTGATACAAATCGAAAAGAATCAATACAAATGGAAGTGTGATTGCGGGTGCTTTTGATAGTAAGGACAAAACAAAGAAAACGAAAGTTAAAATCAAGGAAACCACTCTTTTATTCTGTAAATATTTAACATAAGAAAGCAAGGAAGCAAGAAAAAACAATGAATACATTAAATTACTTCGTGTCGAAATCCATGAAACCGATTCAACATTCATTGGGTGAATAGCAAAAAACAGGCTTATGATAATGGATATTTCAATTCGTTTTGTGAAGGAGTAAAACAGAAAGAAAACAAGAATTATGTTTATTAGATGAATAAATAAGCTTGTTCTGTGATTGGTTGCAGCATCTAAACCTGAAATTTTATATTCAACGGCATAACTTAAAGTTGAAATAGGTTGATACATTCCAACATAAAAGCTGGTAAAGATGGTTTTAATATTTTCTTTTGATAAAGTTTTTATATCATCGTTTTCCACTACTTGTCCTTCATCATCCCAGCCCATAATAAAGTCATTATTTATGGAATTGGAATAAACCACAAAAGCCAGTATTAGTATTCCGAACAAATACAATAGATATTTTTTGGGGAATTTGTTAGTTGAATTTTTCATTTTTTCTAGTTGCTGATTTAAGGTTTCAAGTTTAAGGTTTAAGGTTTGGGTTTCAGGTTTCGGGTTTCAGGTTTCGGGTTTCAGGTTTAAGGTTTCAGGTTTCAGGTTTCGGGTTTAAGGTTTGTCCATATTTGCCAATTTCTATTGTGATTTGCATATTGCTTACTTCATAATTCGATATTCAGTGTGACTCGTCCTGATTTTTGTTTACAAATTTAATTTATATATTTTTTAGATTTCTTTTTAATTATCATTTTATTTCTTTGTCATTTCAATACAGTTTCCTTTTTTGATGTGTTGGGTTGTGAAGTATTTTTAATATACT
>JAIPBB010000268.1 GCA_021739805.1 Saprospiraceae bacterium
CCGAGAATTTGTCTTCTTCAAATTCATTACTCTAATAAATCTATAATAAAAAACATCTTTATACTTGGTAAGAATAAATTTATTTTATTTCTGCCACTATTAGTATAGTGGCATTTAATAGAATTCTTATTATTTTAATACTGAAATTAAATAAATTATTAATTTTTCAAAATAGCAATACTATGAAGAGTAAAATTTTATATATGACTATGATTATAGTCGCCTTAGTTATTGTTCTACATTCTTGTACAAAAAATGAGGCAGAATTAGTAAATGATGAGTCATCAACAGTCGTAATGAGCCGAGAAGGAGATTATGAAACGGAAGACTTAATTAACGAATTTCTAGATCGACTTGATTTAGTTAGGGAGGATGCAGAATATGAAGGTAGTGAGGAATGGGATTATTCTATTGATAGCATGCTTTGGTATATTGAAGGTGCATTGAACTATAAATTTGCATTTCCACACGAAGAAAGAGCCGGCTTATTAAAAGGTTCATTAGAACTTGACATGAACATTCAAAGTGGGGATGATGTAAATATCCTAGCAATATTAGAAGCTTATGATGAAGCTCTTGATGCTCTGGAAACAGCGTTTGAATCAATTGATGAAGATGATAAGTTTTTTGTTGTCATTGACTTTGAATTGGTTGAAGAATCAGCTTATATAGATTTAGAGGCAAATTACTACTTTGGTTACAACCAAATAGCTTTGCCAGATGGAGATTGGAAAGTAACTGGTGGACAATATGGTACGGGAGGAGTTTGTAATACTTCAACTTATTTGAATTATGATGCTACTGACAAATTAGAGCAAGAACTATTTAATTCCAATTCTATCCATCAGTTAGATGTATTTTTTACTGATATAGCTTGGGAAGGTGAATGTGAAACATATGGAATGAGTGACCCAAATTTTAGTTATCCACCTGCAGAAGAATCCGTATTATATCAAGAAAAACAATGGAATGCAAGCAACTTCATGACATGCTTACCGCAAAATCATATGGGTACTTATGAAGCTTCTATTATTCCTGTAATTAGTATTATTAATACAACTTTTAATAAAACTGTATTTTTTGAAGATGTGTATTGGACATTTGTACTTGTAAATACATTAACTGACCCCTATCATCATCTCCATTCGTTAGATGTTCAAATGGGAAATGCACATCCTCGTTTATATTCTCCAAGTGGCATGTTTTCCACACTTTAATATTATAACAAATTAAGAGAATTTCAGAATATGAAATTCTCTTAATATTTATTAAATTTACAGCGTAATTTATATACTTAATTAATTCATTAAACAGTGAAACAACTATCTAATGAAAAAAACAATTTTAATATTTATTTTTTTATCTAGTACACTAATAGTGTATTCTCAAGATTATTTTCAAAAGATAATTGGTTCGCCTTTAAATAGTGAGTATGGAATTCAGGCTTACGAAACATCAGATTCTAACTTTATTATTATTGGAAGAAAAAATATACCAAATTCTTTTTTAGGTAATCCATATTTACTTAAAATAGATAGAAAAGGCAATATAATTACTGATTATTTCACACATGACTCTTCTGCATATTTCTCATATTTTCAAATTTTACAGTTTAATTCCAAAATTTTATTATATGGTATTTTGGCTAATACAAGTAATTATAAAGATTCATTGGTTTTTACTGAAATAGATGATAGTTTAAATGTATTATATACTCGGAAAATATACATTGCGGATTCATTAGGAGGAGGAATTGTATATATAAGTAATATTGGAGATAGTTTATTATTAATAGGAGGATATAACGATTCAGTGTCGCCTTCAGCAAAAATTAACTCAATGGCATTATTACTTGATACTAATTATACTATTGTTAAAAGTAATTTTTTTATAAATATTCCTGGATGTTTAGACTCGAAACTAAATAATTTATTAAATTTAAGTGGAGACTCTTTGTTTCGTGGTTTGATAAACGGCACACCAGGTTCGAAAACTTGTCAGATTGATGTTAATGAAAATTTGGAAGTAGATTCAATATATCCAAATAAAAACCTCCCAATTAAATTTCCAATTTATTTGCATCAAAAAGACAGTTTTATATATATTCTTGCAAGAAATAGAATTAATAGTGCCACTAAACAGCTAGTGTGTTTTAAATTGAGTCAACAATTTGATACAATTTGCTCTATGTTTTTTGGGGAGAATAATGACTATTATTATCAAGCTGCAACTAGGTGCATATCTTCTGAATCAAAATATGTTTACATTGGAGCAACGAAAGACATAAATCCAGCTGATCCATGGTGGGGACAGCAGAACTCTTCATTTTATCTGGTAAAATTAAATGAAAATGATAGTGTGGTATGGGAAAGAAATATTGGCAATGATGCATATTATATTTTATATGATGTTTTAGCAACAAGCGATGGTGGCTGCCTGCTTACCGGAAATAGGTATGATTGGCCTACTAATTCTTATCAGATGGATATTTTTGTAGCAAAGCTTGATTCAAACGGGCAAACATCATGGATAAGGAATATTGAACTTCCTACTATTGAAATTAAGTTGTTTCCAAATCCCACATCTGATTTTATTAATATCGAATTGCTTTCACCAAATAAACTAATTGAAAGCATAAAAGTTCTAAATTTGAATGGTCAGATTGTTTACTCGCAAAATGCGAATGCTGCTAAAACACAAATTAATGTAAGTAAATTAGCTAGTGGAATCTATATAATAGAAGGAAGCACAAAAATGGGTTTATACTTTCGTGAAAAGTTTGTGAAGGATTGAAATCAAACTATTGTTTGCGAATTTTTTCTTCAATCGCTGAAGTAGAATAACCTTCCAGGAAGTCAATTGTTTCTACTGTTCCGCCTTTTGCTTTCACAATATTGAAACCAACAATATCTTCGGCTTTATAATCACTGCCTTTAACTAAAACATCCGGTTGGATAAATTTTATTAGTTCATAAGGAGTTTCTTCTTCAAATAAAATCACAGCATCAACAAAACGAAGTGAAGCTAAAAGCATTGCCCTGGAGTTTTCGTCAACAATTGGTCTGTTTGAACCTTTTAGTTTTAATGTGGATTTGTCAGTGTTTAAACCAATTATTAAAATATCTCCTAAATCGGCTGCTTTCGACAAATAATCAATATGTCCTAAATGAAGTAAATCGAAACATCCATTAGTGAAAACTATTTTTTGCCCTTTAAAGTTCCAAATGGACAATAAGGATTTTATTGATTCTTTGGTAAAGATTTTAGATTTGATTATCTCCAGTTGATTCATTTTTTCTTTTATTAAAACTTAAAAGTATTAACGAAAGGCTTCCAAAAATTAGTATCATTAAGGTTTGTGCACTCCATGAAATCCATCCAAGTGCTAATCCTGTTGATTTTGGCACAAAGTATAATAAAAGCGTTGCACTTACTATTATTGGGTATAAGCCTATTCCTCCCGGGGTAACCATAATTCCAAAAGAACCTAAAACTAAAACAGCTAATCCAACACCAAGTCCAAGTTTTGATGTTTCAGGAAAACAGAAAAAACATAAATAAATCATTAGAAAATATAAAACCCATATTGCCATGGTTTCTAAAATAAATATTGTGGGCTTTTTCAATTGAGTCAAAGATTTTAATCCCTGCCAAAAACCAAATAGTAATTCTTTAATTTTAATGTATATTTTACTTTTTTCGAGTCTTTTCTTAAAAATAATAAACAACAAAACAATAACAATAACAATAGTAAGGAGTAAGTATCCGACTAAGTGATCAACAGCAAAAAATGAAAATTTTTCTGAAATTTTTGGATATAAATCGTTTTGTAAATAATTGTTAATTATATTATATTGAGTTACAATTGTAATAAAAAAAAGAATAAAAAACACTAGTAAGTCTAAAGCTCTCTCAGTTATTACAGTACCAAGAGCTTTGTTTATTGGAATTTTTTCATATCTGTTTAATATACCACATCTGGTAACTTCACCCAAGCGTGGGAAAGCCATATTAGCCAAATAACCAATCATTACAGCATAGAAAGTGTTTTTTAATGATGGATTATAGCCCATAGGCCTTAGCAAACGCCTCCATCTTCGTGCTCTTATCAAATGACTTAATAAACCCAAAATTATACATAGAATTACCCAGGAATATTTAGCACTTTTAAATGATTCCCAAATATCATTTCGTTCACTTGGTGAAAGATCTTTGATAGAAAGCCATACCAATACTATTCCTAATGAAAGGAAGAAAAGAAATTTAACTGAGGTTAGTAAACCTTTTTTCAAAAATTATCTTAATTTGTTATTACTGTCGGGAAATACGATACTAGGAGTAAAAAGTTTCGCTTCTTCGAAATCCATTAAACCGTAAGAGACAATAATTATCAAATCTCCAATCGTAACTCGGTGAGCTGCAGCTCCATTGACACCAATAATGCCTGAGCCTCTTTCGCCTTTGATTACATAAGTTTCAAAACGTTCGCCATTACTAATATTGTAGATGTGAACTTTTTCATTCTCGATTAGATTTGTAGCATCCAGTAAATCTTCATCAATAGCTATGCTACCGATGTAGTCTAGGTCAGCCTGTGTTACGGTTGCCCTGTGAATTTTCGATTTAAGTACTTCTATTTGCATGGGGCTGCAAAATTACTAAAAAATTACATTATCAATCAAACGAATTTCATCAATATTTACTACAATGCATCCAATTGCTATTTTTGAATCATGCCAATCCTTTATGGGTAATAAGGTTTCGGCATTTGCAATTTCGAAATATTCAATCTCCATTTCCTGGAAATTGTTTATTTTCTTATTAACGAATTCTTTCATTTCGAGTACTGATAGCTTATTTTTTAGTGTTTTTGCTTCAGCCAAAACTTTGAAAATATTTGGGGCTATTTCTCTTCCATGTTTTGATAATCTTAAATTCCTCGAACTCATTGCCAACCCATCCTTTTCTCTAATAATTGGATATGGAATAATTTCAACATTAAGTTTACAGATTTCAGTAAGCTTTTTAATTATAAGTAATTGCTGAAAGTCTTTTTCACCAAAATATGCTTTATGAGGTTCAATAATTTCAAACAATTTTTTTACCACAATTGCAACACCGTTAAAATGACCCGGACGTGAATTGCCTTCCATTACTTTGTCAAGATGCCCAAAATCAAATATAGTATCATCCGGTTTGGGGTACATTTCATCTACAGATGGATTAAAAAGATAATCGCAATCATTATTTTGAAGTAGCTTAATATCATTAGTAATTACTCTTGGATATTTTTCTAAATCTTCTTTATTGTTAAATTGAATTGGATTAACAAAAATGCTGCAAACAACGATATCGTTATCTTGTTTAGCTTTTTGAATAAGAGATAAATGACCATCGTGCAGTGCACCCATAGTTGGAACAAATCCAATTGTTTTGTTTTTTTCTTTTTCGAGAATAAGTGCTGATTTTATATCAGCTATAGTGTTAATTATATTCATATAATAATTTTATTATAAAAACAAAGCTAAAACTTAAATTTGAATAAGTCCCAAATTTTTCATACTTTTGCATTTACTTTTTTAAAACCAACAAATTAACCAATGGATAAACCAAAAGTTTTATTTGTAAATCAAGAAATAACACCATATTTAGAAGAAAGTCATATGGGGTTAATTGGTAGACATCTTCCGCAAGGAATTCAAGAACGAAATAAAGAAATACGAACTTTTATGCCTCGTTTCGGGCATATTAATGAAAGAAGAAATCAACTTCATGAGGTAATTCGATTATCAGGAATGAATCTTATTATTAACGATGCAGATCATCCCCTAATTATTAAGGTTGCATCAATCCAATCTGCCAGAATGCAGATTTATTTTATCGATAACGAAGACTATTTTCATAGAAAATTTGTTTTTAGGGATAAGAATAATAAATTTTTTAATGATAATGATGAAAGAGCAATTTTCTTTTCTCGAGGAGTATTAGAAACTGTTAAAAAGCTTGGATGGGCTCCTGATATTGTTCATTGTCATGGTTGGATGTCAAGCCTGGTGCCGCTTTACATAAAAAAAGCATTTCAGGATAATCCTATTTTTAGTGATACAAAAATTATTTGTTCACTATATGATGATGATTTTTCAGAGACCTTTAATTCAGATTTTTCAAAGAAAATATTGTTTGAGGGTATTTCAGAAGAAGATATAACACACTTTAATGAACCAAACTTCGTTAACCTGATGAAATCAGCAATTGATTTTTCAGATGCTTTGATTATTGGCAGTGAAAATATTAATCCAGAAATTGAAAAATACGCCAGAGCAAAAAAAATCCCAATACTCGATTATTTACCTCTGGATAATTATATTGAACAATTTTCTGAACTTTACGACCAGTTGCTTGAGAATTAAATTTAGTATTACTTTTTAAATTATTTTAAATTGGCAAGAAGCATTTTACGAAGATGGGCAATTATTACAATAGTAATAACACCTTTAGTTTTCCTTTTCTCAGCTTGTGAAGAGCCTGATATAGTTGGCATGGAAGTACATCCGGATATTGATAATATTAATATTTTTTTTAGCGATACAGCATCCATATTATCATATTCTGAAATTGAAGATTCTCTTAGAACTGATGAAACAGATCTTAATCTTTTAGGTAGTTATAAAGACCCGGTTTTTGGAACAAGCACGGCAAATTTTTGCACACAGCTTAGGCTGTCGAGCAACGATGTGAGTTTTGGAACATCACCGGTTTTTGACTCACTTGTCCTGTCACTGGTTTATAATGGGTATTATGGTGATAATTCATTTCAACATAATGTTATGGTTTATGAATTAATTGAAGATATTTATAGTGATAGTGATTACTATTCGTTTCAACCATTTTTATATGATAATACCGAGTTGGCTAATATTACATTTGTGCCAAACTTCGATGATAGCGTTTTAGTGGATGGAGAAATGCAAGCACCTCAGTTAAGAATAAATCTTAATCAAATATTGGGAGATAAATTTCTTCAAACGGCTTTATCAACCGACCTCTCTGATAACGACAATTTTCTGAAATTTTTTAAAGGATTATATTTGAAAGTACCTACCGCTAGTTCTGGTGGTTCAATTCTTTACTTTGACACTCAATCAGCACTTTCAAAACTTACTTTATACTATCATAATTCAACTGATACAACAACTTATAATTTTGTAATAAATGAAAATTGCGCAAGAGTAAATATGTTTGACCATAATGATTATATTGATGCAGATAATGATTTAAAAAATCAAATATTCACTGATACGAATTTGGGTCAGACAAAGCTTTATATACAATCTATGGGCGGCATTAGAACTAAATTGCAATTTCCAAACCTTAAAAACTTTTTTGACAAAGGAAAAATTGCTATTAATAGTGCTTTACTAATTGTTTCAGTTGATCAAACAGATTTGACAATTAGTGATTTTGAAGCTCCTGCAAGGTTAAGACTAGTGAAATTAGATAAAAATGGGGTTATTGATATCATTCCTGTTACTGATGCTTTTGTTGGTGATTCTTATTTTGGTGGATTTTATAATGAAACTAAGAAAGAATATCAGTTTAATTTACAATTGCATATTCAGGAAATACTTAATGGTGATATTGAAGATTATGGTTT
>JAIPBB010000008.1 GCA_021739805.1 Saprospiraceae bacterium
AAGCCTCAATATTGACGAGAAGCTTTCCAATCTTTTAGTTCAGCGAGGTGTTACTAATTTCGATGAAGCAAAATCTTTTTTTCGACCTGAATTATCACATCTTCACGACCCCTTCCTTATGAAAGACATGGATATTGCGATAAATCGCATTATGCAAGCTATCGGAAATAATGAAGGAATTTTGGTTTATGGTGATTATGATGTTGACGGGACTACTGCTGTTGCTTTGGTTTTTACATTTCTCAAGGAACTCCATTCAAATATAGAATATTATGTTCCCGACCGTTATTCAGAAGGCTACGGAATATCATTACAATCAATTGACTATGCAGCCGAAAATAATTACACCCTTGTTATTGCACTTGATTGTGGAATAAAAGCCATTGATAAAATTTATTATGCAAATTCAAAAAACATTGATTTTATTATTTGCGACCATCACCGCCCCGGTGAAAAAGTACCTGAAGCTTATGCCATTTTAGACCCGAAACAAGTCGATTGTAATTATCCTTGTAAGGAACTTTCAGGTTGTGGAGTTGGGTTTAAGCTTGTCCAGGCTTATGCACAAAAAAACAATATTCCTTTTGAAAAAATCCACAAATACCTTGACCTTGTTGTTGTTAGCATTGCTTCAGATATTGTAAATATCACAGGCGAAAACAGAGTTTTAGCATATTATGGATTAAAACTTCTTAATACAAATCCACGACCCGGCTTTGAATCCATATTAAAATATAGTGGAATCACCAAAGAAAAAGGAAATCCTGATAATGATTATGTTTTTAATAGAGAACTCACAATCACTGACCTTGTATTTTTAATTGGACCAAGAGTAAATGCAGCGGGAAGAATTGAAAGTGCAAGAGATTCTGTTGAAATTTTAATTAGCGACAATCACGAATACGCTGAGAAGCTTGGAAAACTGATAAATCTTTTAAACACCGAAAGGAAAAACCTTGACTCGCAAACAACTGAACATGCGTTAGAAATTATTGGCGATGATGATGTTTTAATTAATAGAAAATCAACAACTGTATATAATCCGGGATGGCACAAAGGAGTTATAGGTATTGTTGCTTCTCGCTTAACAGAAATTTATTACAGACCTACAATAGTTTTCACAAAATCAAATGGCTTTATCACAGGTTCTGCACGTTCGGTAAAAGATTTTGATGTTTATGATGCCATTGAAGCTTGCAGTGAATATTTAGAACATTTCGGCGGACATAAATATGCTGCCGGTTTATCAATAAAACCTGAAAATCTTGAATCTTTTTGCAGTAAATTCGAAAAAGTTGTAAGCGAAACAATCAGTGATGAAATGCTTATTCCTGAAGTAGAAATCGATTTAGAAATTGAACTTAGCAGAATAACACCTAAATTTTTTAAAATTTTAAAGCAGTTTGCACCTTTTGGTCCGGGAAATATGGCTCCGGTTTTCAGAACTGATTGCCTTTTTGATAGTGGATATGCAAGAATAGTTGGGAAAAATCATCTTAAATTATCGGTAGCAGACCCTGGAACCTGCAGTCCTCCTATGCCTGCAATTGCTTTTCAACAAGCGCATCATCTTGAAAGTATTTTGAGAAAAAAACCTATGAATATTTGTTATCATATTGAAGAAAACGAATGGAATGGTAAAGTCAGTCTTCAAATTAACATCAAGGATATTAAAATCTCATCCGATTAATCGGAATTTATTAAAACTGCACGAAGTTTGTATGAAATCTTCCCAATCTTAAATTAAATAATATAAAATGAAAAAGAACCTCATCACTTCATTCTCAATTATCGTTTCAGTTTTTTTTATGTTTGGCTGTTACGAAAAACCTAAAAATCAAAAAATATCCTCTTCAGGAAAAACTGCAGAAATGATAGTCGTAATAAACGATGTACATTGGGAATCGGAAATTGGCGATTCAATCAGAAAGTGTTTTAAAAGAGAAATTGGTGGATTAGCTACTGTTGAGCCCCAATTTGATTTAGTACAAATGCCTGAATCGGCTTTTGGAAAGCTTTTTCAAACACACCGGAATATTTTAATTGTTGGAATAGACAAACAACTTACCAAGCCAAAACTTGAAGTTAGCAAAGATGTTTGGGCTCAACCACAATTAGTTACACGATTGATGGCTCCAACAAGGGAAAGTTTGCTTGAAACTTTTGAAGGCAGAAAAAACAAACTTTTTGAGCTTTATATGGAAACAGAAAGAAGAAGAATTTCAAAAGCTTTTGAAAAAGATGCAAATTTGAATATCATGCCAATTCTAAAATCAAAATATTTGGTTAAAATGGCTGTTCCAAGTGCTTATTACGTAGGAAAAAGCAATGATGATTTTTTATGGATTCGCAAAAAAACAAGAAAATTTGACCATGAAGTAATGATTTATACTTATCCATATACTGATACCATAGCATTTAATCCCGAACATATTATTGATTATCGAAATCAAATTACAAAAGCCAATATCCCGGGAATGGTTGATAGCTCTTATATGATAGTTTCCACAGCCTATCCTCCAATGTTTAAAGTGGTTGAAATTAACGGATGTTATGCTATTGAAACCCGTGGCTTGTGGGATGTTGAAGGCGATTTTATGGGCGGACCGTTTCTAAACTATACTATTCTTGATGAAAAAAATAATAGAATTGTAACAGTTGATGGTTCGGTTTATTCTCCAAACAAAGAAAAAAGAGACCATATCATACAGTTAGAATCGATATTTTATTCGATTGAGTTTATAGAGAAAGAACCTGGACAAAAATAAATTTTAAGATATTATTGGGTTTGTCAGTCTAAATAACAATTTGTAAATTAAGAATTTGAATTTTCCTGTCAATAACATGAATTTTCAAGTACTTACAAACCATCAAACCTAAACCCTAAATCTGAGTAATGTTTTAAATATGCCGGAAGAGTAAATTGGATGTTTTCTTTTGCTTTAATATTATCATGAAAAACTATTATTGAACCTTTTTTTGTGTTGTTAATTGCATTTCTAAGACATTTCTCCTTTGTAATTTTTCTGTCGAAATCACCACTTAAAACCGACCACATAATAATTTGAAATTTTTTTCTTAAATGCTTTGCTTGTGGTATTTTAATTCTTCCGTAGGGAGGACGAAAAAGCTTTGATTTAACAACTTCGTTAGTTTTTTCGATATTGCTATAATATTCTGAATTAAGAGTTTTTTTTCCGTTTAGATGATTGAAAGTGTGATTTCCTAAACTGTGCCCTGAATCAACAATTGATTTTATTAAATTTGGGCTATCTTTCGTATTTTGACCAACAACAAAAAATGTAGCTTTAGCTTTATACTTATTTAAAGTTTCTAAAATCCATGGTGTTAGTTCATTTGTAGGACCATCATCGAAGGTTAAATAAATTATTTTTTCACTTGTTTTAATTTGCCAGGTGAATAAACACTTCGTTAATAACTTTATTAGATATGGCGGCTTTACCAAATACATTATTCATTTATTAAAAAGGAGAAACTAACAGCTTCTCCTTTAATGTTTTTAGTTAGCGGGTTGCCCTTGTCCCATCTCCGGTGTTGGCGGTTGGTTTTGGGGTACACCTCTAAACAATTGATAATATTCGTTAAAAATGTCAGTTGATATAACATTTAAAGAATCCTGACCATAAGTTTTTGTTGTTTGAGAAATCCTTTGAAATACTGCAAGAGCTTGTTGTTTATCTCTTTCAATAAGTTTTGCTTTTTCTCCTCTAAAAGAGAAATAGTATTTTAAACTATTAGTGTAAATATCTATCAATCTCTCAATAATTTCATTTCCCTTTTCTATTTTTCCAATCTTATAATAACCTTCAGCAATTGGAAGAATAAAGAAATTATAAGGAATAGCTTCTTCCGGCATAACTTCCATACACCTATCTAGAACAATAAGAGCTTTTTCGTTTTTGCCTTCCTGGATTAAAGCATCAGCTAATCGTGCAAAATTATTCCTGAAGTTCATTGTCATCCGCATATTGGTTTCATCCAGATAAACATTAGGGTCGCCTAGATTACCCCATGTGAATTTGTTTATGAGGTTATTATACATTGTATCAGTATCTATCCTACCAATTTGTCCGTCAGGACTATTATATTTTATTGGAACAAGACGATAAGCTAAACCTTCAAGCTGGAAGTAATCGGTTAAACCTATATAACTGTCATCGCCGGTAGTTATAGCAAAATAAACAGGTCTGTTCCAGTCAAATTTAGACAGCATGTCAAGAACCATTAAATGGTTTTTTTGTACACCATATTTGTCAAGAGTCCAATCTACATTATCAACGATTAAATTTGCATTTTTAGGTGAGACAACACCTTTTCTAATAACATCAGCAGAATCAACCGGGATTCTTAATTTTTTAGTTGGAAAATACTCTACATAACCTCTGCTGGTTGCATATTTTGTATTAACATTGTCGCTGCCAACAAATTCCATTAATTCTTTTAATGTATGGTATCCTTTTACTTCAGGTCTTTCGATGAAGTAAACATAATCTCTCGTTCCCTGAATGTATTTTTTCTTAGAAAGACTAAAAGGAACAGGGTCTGAATCGTAGGCTTTCCTTGCCATTTGGTCGATATACCAATCTGTATTTAAAAGACTTAGATTTACAACTCTAACATCAGTTCGAATTCCTTCAACTTCCTGGGCATACCACAAAGGGAAGGTATCATTATCGCCATTAGTGAATACAATTGCATTTTTTGCACAGGAATTAAGATAGTTTTTCGCAACAGCTAAAGCGGTATATCGGTTTGATCTGTCATGGTCGTCCCAGCCTTCTTTTGCCATAATTCCCGGAACAAGAAACAAACAAATAAGCGTTACAAGCACTGCGGCAGCTTTTGAATTTATATGTTTACTAAGAAAGTTATATATTGCTAATGCCCCTATTCCAATCCAAATACAAAATGCCATGAATGAGGCAGCAAAAGCATAATCCCGTTCACGGGGCTGATATGGATATTGATTCAGATAAACAATAATTGCCAGACCTGTCATTAAAAATAAAAGTATTACAACAATTGAATCTTTATAGTTTTTGTTTATCTGAAATATAAAACCAATCAAGCCTAATATTAAAGGTAGCATATAGAATTTATTCATTCCTTTGTTTCGGGCAAGGTCATCAGGTAAATTTTCCATTGGTCCCAGGCTGGCTCTGGCATTATCAACAAAAGGAATTCCGCTAATCCAGTTTCCATGAAGTGGCCCCCCATGTCCCTGAATATCATTTTGTCTTCCGGCAAAATTCCACATAAAATATCTAAGATACATATGCCCAATTTGATACCTAAAGAAATATCTTAGGTTTTCGCTGAATTTTGGTTTATTTATAACCTCTGTTCCACCTCCGGGTTTAGATACTGTTATAGGTGTTCCTTCAATTTTACCCCAACTTTTATATGCATTTTTATGTATTTTTTGAGAAGAACTCCACATTCTTGGGAAAATAGTAGTGAATCTTTCATCATAATTTGGGATTGTATTTTTCCTTTCATCAGTAATAACATATTTTCCTTTTTCTTCGTCTTTTGTATAAACCGGTTTGCCATCTTTATAAGGCTCTCTAGGGTCAAGAGGTGAATTGAAATATTGTCCTTTAAATAATGGCCAATCACCATATTGCTCACGATTCAAATAAGCGAGCAAACTAATAGCATTTTCAGGATTGTTCTCATCAAGTGGAGGATTTGCATTTGAACGAATCACCAACATAAAGAATGACGAATATCCTATTAAAATGAAAAGAAAAGCCAGGATAATTGTGTTAAAAACAACTTTAGCTTTCTTATGAGAATAATATAATCCCCAAACGATTCCACCGGTTAAAAGAAGGAAATAAATAATTGTTCCTGAGTTAAAAGGCATTCCAAGACCGTTAACAAATCCTCTTTCAAAGACTCCGGCAAAGCTTACAATCCATGGAATTATGGCATACATAACAGCGGCTAAAATCAGAATTGATAAAATTAAAACAACTATAATTCCTTTAGGTGTTGCGTTGTATTTTCTGAAATAATAAACAAAGGTGATTGCAGGAATCGCAAGTAAGTTCAAAAGGTGAACACCAATTGAAAGACCAACAAGATAAGCTATTAAAATTAACCAACGAGATGAATGTGGCTCATCCGCAACTCTTTCCCATTTTAAAATTGCCCAAAAAACTATGGCAGTGAAAAAAGTTGACATTGCATAAACCTCGCCCTCAACAGCTGAAAACCAAAATGAATCGCAAAATGTGAAAGCTAATGCTCCAACTGCTCCTGAACCAAGAACTGCAATAATTTGTCCTATGCTTAGTTCTTCATTATCAGTAACTAATTTACGTGACAAATGAGTGATAGACCAAAATAAAAATAAAATTGTAAGCCCACTTACTAATGCCGACATGGTGTTAATCATTCGTGCAACCATGGAAAGGTCGCCAAAAGCAAACAAAGTAAAGAATCGACCAATCAATTGGAACAATGGTGCTCCCGGTGGGTGACCAACTTGCAATTTAAACGCTGTAGCGATATATTCACCACAATCCCAAAAACTTGCTGTAGGTTCTGAGGTCATTATGTAAACCGTTGCGGCTATTATAAAAACCAGCCAGCCAATAATGTTGTTAAGCTTTTGATATAATTTCATCTTATCTTATTGATTTATTAATAATTAGATATTTTTTGAGTTTTCAGGCTACGAATTTAAGAAAATATATAAGATGTTACGACAAACTCTTGAATATTGGTGCTTATATTATTATAATAATTGTTAAATTTTTAGGTATTTTATTTGTAAATAATTGAAATTAAACCAAATGAGATTGATGTGAGTTATAAACAGGATTTAACACTTTTTAGGATGTCAAAATATGTTTTCATTTTATTATTTTATCGGAAATTGCTTTAAAACCATTTTATCAAAGATTTTTCCAATTGGGTAAACATCTTTTCTATTATCCCAATATTTTGTTTTCATATAAAACCAATTCGTCATTCCCCAAATGGATTTAGTAAAATCTGGGTCTTCAGCTTTTTTCTTTTCAAATTCTTTTAAAAGCTCAGGATTTTCTTTGGTCATTTCAATCATAAGTTTTTCCATAACATAAGTTTCGGCATATTCTTTCTGTTCAAAAATAGAATTGAAAAATCCCCATTTTAATAATGAAGATGGAGCTTGTGGCTCTAAAATATGTGCAATTAACCTGGCTGATGATTGATTCATCCGCACAATTGCTGAGCCTGTTGAGTAATGCCTGATTTCAGTTATTGTATCAATATCAAAATCTAAAACTCTCATTCTTCCTTCATAAGGATTGGAGTCAAATTTTACATTTCGGAATTTATATGAATTTACTTTTATGTCAATGTCTTTGTAAATATTTTCAATCTGAATTCCATGAAGTTTGACTTTGGAAATCACATCAGCCCATTCTGCTGGAATAATATAAGCTTCAGGCAAATTTGTGTATGCCGAAACAACATACTCATTATAATAATCAAAAATTAAAGTAGCTGTATCCTTGCTGTAGTTATACCAATCACCACCGGTTAATTCGCTTTTTTCAACAGTGTATTTAAAACCTTTGAACTTAACAGCCGTTTTATTTTCTGTTAATTTAAAATCAAGAGGAAATGGTTTTTGTCGAAATTCAAAACTTTTGACTTTTTCATCAGCTTTAAAGTTAAGCTCAATTAATTCTTTATGCTTTTGATTTAATATTTGTAAGGTGATTTTCGACATTTCATAAGCAGCAGAAACCCTTGTTTTATAATCCTTTAACATGTGAGTTTCTATTAGCAAACCCACTCTGTTTCGCTGGGCAGTATATCCTTCTGAAAGCATTGGCGAGCTGAGCATTGCTTTAAGTCCGGTGCGAGGATCAAACCAATTTCGAAAAGCAACGTAGGGATAAATCAAATGACCTTTTTCTTCCATTTGTTTCGTGATTTTGGGAAGATAAATATCTTTTTGCCATTTAGATAAGTCTTCATCCATATTTCCAAAAACATCTAAACCATAAGTTAAAGAATACTGATAATCTGCACCATCTGTCGAATGAATATCAATGAAAAAGTCAGGATTAACAGTATTGAAAAGTTCAAGCCAATGCTGCATTTCAATGGCATCAGCTTTAATAAAATCCCTGTTAAGGTTCAGATTGCTGGCATTTGTTCTCCATCCCATTTCTTCGGGACCATTTTGATTTATTCTATTATAAGGACTAAAACGCAAATGACCATCAACATTAAATGAAGGAATAAAAAGAATATTGACGTTTTCAGTTAAATCATAAAGCTTTTTTGTGATTGCAATATCACGTATTAGCATTAGTCCTGCATCATTTCCGCAAGATTCCCCCGGATGAATATTTGCTTCGATAAGTATTACAACTTTGTCGTTTGAGTGTAAATTGCCAATATTGAAATTCTTATCTCTACTAACAACAAGCAACGGAAGGTCATGTCCTTTACCACTTTTTCCAAAGTTTGTAAAATGAACAATATCTGAATTATCAGCCAGTTTTTGACAATATTCTATTGTTTGCTGATAAGTATTTGTTCGTTTAAAATCTGATTTTTCAAATTCGGTTTTGAACTCCTGATTTTGTGCATTCAGTTGGATACACAAAAAAAGAAACAAAATCAGATAGCTAAGTTTTTTCATTTTTGAAATATTTAAAATTGCCACAGATTCATACTTTGTTTTCAATAAATTGAAATTCCAAATGTATTTCTTTTTTTTTAAATCTGTGAATCTGTGGCAATTCATTTTTAATTTTGTTATAAATTGCAATAAATCAAAAACTATTCGTCTTAAAAAACATGGAGCAGGAACATAAAACCAAATTATCAGCTTTTTTCGAAAGAGAATACAATAAGCTGATTAATTATGTTCGAGGCTATATTTCTGACAGAGCGGCAATGGATGCTGAAGATATCGTTCAGGAAGTAGCACTGAATATGCTTTCTCGAAGCTCTTATAGTGTTTATCCCGAAAATTTGGGAAGCTATGTTTATCGTTCTTTAAAAAATAAAGTGATTGATGTTTATAGAAAGCGTGAATTACCAATAATTAGGATTGACAGTACTGAAGATAATAATTATATAAACGAATTAGCAGAAGCAGAGGCTGAAGCACCTATAATTACTAAAAGCACAGAAATGCAGAAGGCGGCGATTCAGGCGATTGAAGAACTAAGCCCTGAGCAGCAAATGGTAATTATTGCAACCGAATTCGATGGATTAAGCTATGATGAATTGTCAAAAGAAAGCGGAATCCCAATAGGAACCTTGCTTGCCCGAAAACACCGGGGATTGGCAAAACTTCAAAAAATATTAATAGAAAAGAATATTGATTTAGAAATATAAAATAATAGGAGATTTAAATATGAGAACATACACAGAAACAAGACGCCCAACACCAATGATAGCTTTAAGATTTATTGGTTTAGTAATTGGAGGAGCAGTAATGATGGGAGTTTTTGCCTTCCTTTTTGGCTACTTCGTAATGCTTTTATGGAATTGGCTTATGCCGGAAATATTTGGATTAGTGACCATAACTTTTTGGCAGGCATTCGGAATTATTATACTATCAAAGTTTTTGTTTGGAGCATTTCATCCAGGTCATAAAAAATCAAAAAGGGATGAAGAAAAAGGTAAAGAGCACTTTAGAAATTGGGTACACAATGGGAAAGCTCCATGGAGGACTTCAAGAGAAAACAAAAATGAAAAGTTTTCAAAATGGCAATATTATGAAGATTATTGGGAAGAAGAAGGTAAAAATGCTTTTGATAATTACGTGAAAAGAAAGGATAGTGAAACAGATGATTAATTAAATTTTTTGACTGTTTATATCATAAAATCCAATAATCATTAAAGATTATTGGATTTTTTTTATTCTTATGTAACAAAACAAAAAACGAAGACGTCTTAAAAACAAAAGTAACTGTCCGAATACGAACAAATCAAAACATAAACGAACATTAAAATAAACTCACAAACAAAAAAACAGCCGAAACTAACTCTAAAACTGTATGTTAAAAAAAATGGCACTGAAATTGAAAACACCAACAACAAAATAAAATAAAAACTTAAAACAATGAAAAATCTCATAATTACTATAATCTTCAGTTTAATAGGACTGAATTTTTTAAATGCAAATACAGTTATTCCTCCTGTTTCAATTTTGGAATTAGAAGAAGAAGCTTATGTTGACGATATCCCATTTGACACAAAAGAAGTAGTTGATGAATATTTACTTTCTCAAATCAAACTTGAAGATGAGGCCTATGTTGATGATATTCCATTTGATACAGAGAAAATTGTTAGTGAAATATCAGACAAAACAGTAGTTAAAGACCTTTGTGTAAATGATAAAAGTACACATACATCCGAGATTGTTATTATCAACACTTTAGATGAGCTTGGCATTGATATAGATATTGAAAAAATCATAGATGACATTAAAGAATCTGTTGAGTATAGCATTCAGGTTGTTGAGGAAGATAACCTTATCAACGAAATTAAATATCGTACCATTAAATTAATTTACAACACATCAACATTAAGTCGTTAAAATACAGCTCAATCATATACAACTCTTTTGTTGCAAGCATGCCGTTTTGGTGTGCTTTTTTTTTGCAGCTATTTATTGTATGCAAGAAAACTACCCTGAATTGAAAATCAGCTTTCCCCCTCTAAAGAGTGGGATGATTTTCAGTGAGTTCACCCTTTCGTCCTTTTGGGAAAAACTCACTGAAAATTAAATTTGGTCGCATTTTCCAATCTCTTTTCAGGGATGCGTTTCACAATAAGTTTTCGTCCTTTTGTCAACCATAAAATAGAACCGATAAAACCAATCATTGATATTATTATCCACAGACTTTTGGACTCGTTGAAATCATTACTTAAAATCTGAATAATAGCCACAAATATATTTTGCCATTATCATTCGGTTTATACAACATTTTATACAAATTATTCTCTTTGTTTTTAATGCGAATAAGCTTAATATTCTCCGTAAAGCAATTTTCTTATAATGGCTTTAATTGGTTATAAAACCAAAATCTGACTGATTATATCTTCCACCCCCAAATCTTTAATGCTCCGCCCATTCCAATATTCATAAGTCTTTTGCCTGCATGACCCAATAAAACAGCAAAAACAATTGCAATAGTTCCGCAAATCAAGAGTAAGATTTTTGTTTTTAACTCACCAATGCCATTCCAAACAATAAAGGGAGTAAATAATGAAGCAATAAATAAAATTGAACTGTAAATAATTTTCTTCTTTAAAACCGGAGTTGTTACTGATTTGAAACGTAGTTTGCCATCAATAAGTCCACTTAGAAAAGCTGCAAACACAACAAATGGAAATAATACGGCAGCAAAGTGTGCGGTTCCTAAAAACACATTAGGGTAAAATTTGGGGAATACAAGATTGATAATTATGGCTTGTAGTAAAAAAACCAAAAGTGTTTGCGGAAAGTGAACAGCAATTGGATGCAAATCCAAATGTAAGATTCTGCTTCTTCCCGGCGACATTCTTTCTTTATAATCTTCAAAAACTTTTCTTGGCATTCCACATGCCGGGCAAACATCCTGTAATTCGCTTTCTTTTAATATGTACCCACAGGGTTTACATATAAATAATTTTTCCTGTTCTTTATTCTTTTTCATAATAATTCGGATTATAGAATTCAATAACAAAGTTACAATTTTATTCTTGCAAGAAAAGGTATAAGTTTTATTCTGAAATTTATTTTTAAAACAACTGAAATATAAAAAATTTATATTATTATTGTAAGAGCAAATTATATGTAAATATATGAATCAGTCTAAAAAAATATTGTGTAAAGCTAATTAAGGTTATTAATTAAAATTAAAAGTATGAAAAAATTATTGATGGTTATTATGACAACTTGTGTTATAAGTTTAGGAATAAATAATACTACTTCTGCTCAAGGTGTTGAGAAAGGGAATATTATTATTAATCCATATATTGGTTTCCCAACCGGTAATGCCTGGTTGGGTAATACTGCGAATGAAGTAAATTTCGAAACAAAAGGATTACCAATTTCTTATGGAGGTCGCTTTGAGTATATGTTAGCAGATAATTTCGGATTAGGATTAGATGTTAACTATGTGATTTCGGGTTATGAATATACTTTGGAAGATTATCAAACTAACAGCACAACCGGATTGTCTGAAGATGCTGTATATTCCTATACTGCCAAGAAACTCAGAGCAATGGCAAGAATAAATTATCATTTCTCGAAAACAGATAATCTAGACCTCTATATTGGATTAGGTGCCGGATATAAAAGTGTTAGCAGAGAATTTAAAGTTGATATTGATGATGATTATGATGAATCTTTTTCTGCTTTAGTTCCAATTGCAGTTAGGGCAGCATTTGGAGGAAAATATTTTTTCAGCGATTTTATAGGTGGGAGTTTTGAACTTGGAATCGGTGGTGGTGGAATAATTCAAGTTGGAGTCGCTGTAAAGTTATAATCTAATTTGATTTAAAGTTCCAGATTTTTTCTTTGTAATACCTATGCTTAGGTTTAGGAAACATGCTTTTATATATAAGTCGGCATATGAAAATAATATTGGAGTAAGATTTTCTATAGTTTTATTTTAACACTTATTTTTTATAAATTTACACTTTTGTTTTACGGAGAATTTATAAGCAGATGAGAAAACTTAAATTACATTGGCAAATATTATTAGCATTAATAATAGCAATTATTTACGGATTACAATTTCCAACAACCTATAAACTAAGTGAAAATGACTTTAAAAAGGAATTTGTTAAAGCAAAGATTCCTGTCGAGGTATCATCAAAATTATTAGTTGTAAAGGACTATACTTTTAAAACCAAAAAATCTTTTTCCGAAGAAATTGAAAACCTACTAGGTCCTGATTTTTCAAGCAAATACAAGAATGATATTACCAAAATTGCTTATTATAATCCTCCTGTTAGCTGGATTGCATGGATGGGAAATGTATTTCTTCGTTTGTTAAAAATGCTGATAATTCCATTAATTTTAAGTTCAATAATATCTGCTGTTGCTAATCTTGGAAGTGGATCAAATCTCGGACGGCTTGGATTTAAAACCCTTTCCTATTATGTATTGACAAGTACTTTTGCAATTTTAACAGGATTATTTCTTGTAAATTTAATTCGACCCGGAGTTGGTGCAGATTTAAGTTTTGCTGAAACTGTTGAGGGACTTGCAAAGCCACCCGGAACTTTGGGTGAAACTCTAATAGATATGATTCCAACTAATCTATTCGAATCGATGGCAGATGGAAATATGCTTCCAATTATTTTCTTTTCAATTATTTTCGGAATATTCATTACCAAAGTTGGAAATAAACCTCAATTGATGTTAACTGACTTTTTTAATGCGATTTTCGACGTTATGATGAAAGTCACAATGTTTGTTATTAAGCTTACTCCTTTTGGAATCTTTGGGATTGTTGCAAAAGTAATAGCTGACACTGATGATTTATTTAATTTGCTTATTAGGATGAGTTTATATATGGGTACAGTTTTAGGTGCTTTGGCAATTCATGCAATAATAACTTTACCTTTAATTGTTCGACTTATCGGAAAAGCAAATCCAATTAAACTCTTTGGTGCTGTAACCACACCATTATTAACAGCTTTTTCAACTTCATCTTCAGGAGCAACTTTACCATTAACAATGAATGCTGTTGAACATAATTCAGGTGTTTCAAAAAAAATCACAAGTTTTACTTTGCCATTAGGAGCAACAATTAATATGGATGGAACCGCTCTTTACGAATGTGTGGCGGCAATGTTTATAGCTCAAGCATATGGTATCGAAATGTCGATAATGAACCAGTTTATTATTGTTGTAACAGCATTGTTGGCATCAATTGGTGCAGCAGCAATCCCAATGGCTGGCTTGGTAATGATATCTGTAATTCTTACTGCTGTTGGACTACCTCTCGAAGGAGTGGGATTGATTTTAGCTGTTGACAGAATCCTTGATATGTTCAGAACATCAGTAAATGTTTGGAGTGACACCTGCGGAGCTATTACAATTGCAAAATCGGAAGGGGAGACGCTTAATGTTTAAATCACAAATTACAATTACCAAAATCCAAACAAACAACAATATTAAAAAATACAATGTTCAAAACTATTTACCGCTGTTTAAAATATTTGGTTATTGATATTTGGGATTTAATTGTTATTTGTCTTTCGACTGAAAGGAGTCCGTATGGATGTTATTTGGTGCTTCGTCTTTTGGTGCTTATGTTTGTAATTATTTCATAGCTTAAATTTATCAATGAAGCACTACACCATCCCAATCTTTATCCCTGAACTTGCCTGCCCGCATCAATGTGTTTTTTGTAATCAAAGGAAAATTTCAGGACATCAAAAATCTCCCACTTTAAACGAAGTAAAAACTATTATTGAAGAACATCTGGCAACAATTCCACAAGAAAATTCACATATTGAAATTGGATTTTTCGGAGGAAATTTCACCGGAATTGAAATTGATGAGCAGGAAAATTATCTTAAAACTGTTCAACCATATCTTAAAGAACGAATAATCAAAGGAATCCGCCTTTCTACCCGACCGGATTATATTAATCAGGAAATACTAAATCTTCTTAAAAAGTATAAAGTTTCGACCATTGAGTTAGGAGCTCAGTCGATGGATGAAGATGTTTTAGTAAAATCTGGAAGGGGACACACAATTGATGATGTGGTTCAGGCTTCAAAATTAATAGTTAACAATGGATTTTCATTGGGACTTCAGATGATGATTGGTTTGCCCGGCGATAGTTTGGAAAAATCAATAAATACTGCCAAAAAAATAATTGAACTCAAAGCAGATAATACTCGAATTTATCCTACACTAGTAATTAAAGGAACTAAGCTGGAAGAACTCTACAAAGAAGGATTGTATAAACCACTTTCGATTAAAGAAGCAGTAAATTGGTCGAAAGAATTGTTTTTGATGTTCGAAAAAGCAAATGTGAATATAATTCGAATGGGTCTTCATCCATCAGAAGGAATTATTGGTGATGATTTTGTGGACGGTCCTTTTCATCAGTCTTTCAAAGAATTGGTTTTGACTGAAATGTGGAATGATTTATTTAAACAAAAATTTAATAAAAAGATAGCAAAAGACATAAGTATTTCCGTTTCTCCTTCGCAATTAAATTATGCAATAGGCTATAAAGCAAAAAACAAAGTATATTTACAGCAGTTTTTCAGAAAAGTTGAATTTAAAATTGATTCATCATTAACGGGAAGAAACATGAAAATTGAAAAAAAATGAACCATATAAGGCATAAAAGAAAATATAAGAAAAACGTAGTTATTTAGTGATGTTATTTAATACCGTAAATCATTTTCCTATAAAATTTTTCCTCAGTCCTAAAGGATGATTTTACAGGAAATTGATTTACTCAAATTGTTAAATGGTTAAAATATTTAGGGATATAAACAAATTAGCAAATTCTTTCTCAATTCTGATTCCCTTCAGGGTTAGGGTAAAGATGAATTGAGAAAGAATTTATGGTTCAAAAGTTATGGCAAAAACAAAAAATTGGCTTCCACTTTTCGCAATGAACTTTTTAAGTGTTCTTAACGACAATTACTTAAAATGGTTGGTTTGTTTTGTTGCTGTTGAATGGTTTCCAAAAGAAAACGAATCGTTGATTATTTCAATTGCAGGAATTGTATTGGTGCTTCCATTTATCGTCTTTTCATCCTATGCCGGAAGATTTTCAAAACTGAAATCAAAACAAAAAATCGTAAGAACAGCCAAGTTTTTTGAAATGTTTATTGTTCTGATTGCTGTTGCAGGTTTTTGGATTGATAGCATAGTTATCGTAATATTTGCCCTGTTTTTAATTGGTTTGCAAAGCACATTATTGTCTCCTGCTAAATATGGTTTAATCAGGGATATAGGCGGAAAAGAGGGTATTTCATTCGGAACCGGAATGATTGAAATGTTTACATTTCTTGGAGTTTTGATAGGAACTTTTATTGCCGGAACTGTTTCTGATATTCTGCCGGATAGCATTTTTAGCTCACACTCCAGGCTAATAACAGTTGGAATTATATTCGAAGTAATCGCAATAATCGGTTGGTTAGCAGCACTTCTAATTAAAACCACCGAAAGCGTACCACTGAAAGAAAGCAAGGAATCATTGTTTTTTGTTACTTATATAATAAGTTGTATAAAGTGGGGCAAAACAACTAACGGTGGAAATTATATTGTCCTTGGATTGTCAACATTTTGGCTGATTGGTGCATGGATTCAAATGAATTTGAAGGTTTATTGCGACCTGAATTATGGAATGACAAATACTGAAATCAGCATGATAATGGGTTATATGGCAATTGCAATAGCTCTTGGATGCGTTGTTTCCGGTCTTATTTCTAAGAAAAATGTAGGCTTAGGTATGATTCCAATTGGAGGAATCGGACTAAGTTTGGGTCTTACATTAATTCCTGTACTCAGTCCATCTCCTATTCTATTTAATATTCTTTTAATATCTGCCGCTTTTTTTGGTGGTTTGTTTAAAGTACCTTTCAACAATTGGATGCAGCATAATATCCAGGGAAGAAAATTGGGAGATATGATTGCCTACAATAATAATATCAATTTCATTTTCATATTGTTTGCCGGAGTTTTTAATATTATTTTTGAAAGACTTTTTGATTCAACTGTTGTTTTTATTGTGATTGCATTGATTGCATGGACAAATACTATTGTTGCATTTTTGCAAATTCCGGGAGTAAAACAAAGGTTTTTAGAGATGATTATGATAAAAAAGTGATTAAAATTAATAAATTTGATGTTTCGTTTGAAATTCTAATTAATTGAAAAATAAAATTATACTAATAGCCATCTTATTACTAGGGTGTAAATCTAATTCTGAAATCATTCAGGAAATCTCTGATAAATTTGAGAATAAAGAATTTTATGGAAAAGTGATTAAAAAGGAATATCTAGATTGGAATCATGCATCACATCATTTGATAATTCAAGATACTTCAGGACAGGAAGTCATTTTGGAATTATCAGAAGATAGAAATGTTTCATCAAGAACTGGCAGAAGCGTAACTTGGGAAAATTTGAATGTTAATTATATTGTTGCTAAAGACTCTGGTTCCTTTGAAATCAGATACACAAGTAAGTATCACAATGGCTGGAAAAGCACAACAGTAAAGTATTAAAATCTATGATGTCTAAATATATGATATTTGATATCTTCTATGCTCCTAAGATTGTAAAGGTTATTTTTATTATTGCAGTTATTCTTGTGAGTTCTTTTATATTTTTTTATTACAAGTATATAGATCAAACATGGGATCAATGCAAAGAATCTACTGAGATAAAAAAAATGGAGTTTTGTGGAATTGTAACTGGTAAAGTATATTATAAAGAAAGTATAGCTCAACAATATCTAAAAATAACAGACAATACTAAGGGCAAATTTACCTTATCATTAGAATATGAAATTTTGAAACTTGTAAAAACAGGAAATAGCATAACTTGGGAATTAATTAATATTGGGGATAGCGTTAAAAAAGAACCTAATACTTTTATAATAAGTTATAAAAATCCAAAAAGTAAAAATTGGGAAAGCAGAGAGTTAGCATTTCCGGATTGTACTGAATAAATTATCTTCATTATGCATTCATATATAAAGTCTTGAGAATTAATATTGGAAAATGATAATTATAGCTGACAAAAAAATCCCAGAAGAAGCTAAAATTTCTCTTTCCAATTTTGGAGAATTAATTGAGCTTTCAACTTCAAACATCACATATGAAGCTATTTCCGGTCATTCGGATGTGTTTTTCTGTAAAACAAAAAACAACTTAATTGTTGCTCCAAATCTTCCTAAAAATTATTTACAGATTTTGAAAGAAAGAAAGATTCCATTTGCTTTTGGAAATGAAAATGTACAATCAAAATACCCTACAACTGCTCTTTATAATGCTGTAGTCACCGAAAACTATTTAATTCACAATATTAAAATAACTGATAAAGTAATTTTAGAAAACACAAAAGAGTTAAAACAAATTCATGTAAAGCAGGCTTATACAAGATGCAATTTGCTTCCGTTAAAAAACGATAGTTTTATTACTTCCGATAAAGGAATTTATCAAACTCTTGTAAAAGAAAATCTAAATGTTCTATTTGTTTCACCAAAAGGAATCTTACTTGAAGCTTTTGAAAATGGATTTTTTGGTGGAGCTTGTGGTCTATGTGATAATAAAGTTTTTATTATTGGCTCACTAAAATATTTCCCTGAAGGTGAAAAAGCACGAGCTTTTCTTAATAAATTAAATTATGAAATTATTGAACTTTATGATGGACCATTGATTGATGGCGGAAGTTTGGTGTTTCCTGATTTGGCATAAACAATATATGCGGTTTTAATAGTATCAAACCACATTGAATTAGCTACTGGGGATTCAATTAGAAAAATTTTTACTGAGTGCAAAAAGATAACAGATGCTAGAATGCTAAATAAAATAACGAATAAAGAGATGGGAATTAGAACTAAATATAATGAGAAAATATTGAATTATACCTTAGTGCTAAATCTGCCGCACTAAAAGGATAAGCCAGGAGAGCTAGTTTTGATTGACTTTTAATACTTTTTTATAATCAAGGGATAAGTTTTGAATTTTGAAAATAGTGTATTTATTTGTCATTTGATTTCGATAGCCATCGGCATTGTTATTTGGTGCTTTTAAATTTAATCATTTTCCTTTTAAAATAGACTCTTTTAATCCAATAAGGAAGGATGATTGCTCCTATAAACAAGTAGGGATAATAACTGAATAACCGCCATAAAACTGCTAGTGCAGGACTTAAGCCTGGTGTTATAAAATCACCAAGGAAATCAGAAAAAGCAAATTCAGCTACACCGCTACTGCCTGGTGTAGGGCTGATTAGCATTATCACCCACATCACCAATTGGCGGGCATAAATAAGGAAGTGGTCGTTTACAGAAACAAAGGCAAGTATCAGAAAATTTACGACCCAAAATCTTGCAGTCCATGAAAAGAAGGTGGCAAAAAAAGCTTTAAACCAAAAACTAAATGGTTTCCCCTTCATTTCTTTTGATGTTATTATTATTTCATCTCCTGTTTCTTGTGCTTTTATTCTCCATTTTCTTATAAACGGAAGTTTAAATATTTTTAGTAATAGCCACTTAAAGCCTCTGGGATTAATAAAAACTCCATAAACAATTATGCAAGTAAGAAATAAAATGAAAAGATAACCAACGATAAATATTTGTTTGCTTCCTAAGGTAATTCCAAGAATTGTGATTTCTCTGGCTGTAATAAATAAATCGCTGCTTCCAACAAGAATAAAAATTATTGGAACCATTATTATATAAAAAAGCTCATCTAACAATGCAGTAATCATAACAATAGCAGTGGTTTTGCCCATATTAATTCCTTCTTTATTGACAATAAAAAGGGCAACAGCCGAACCTCCTACAACCGAAGGTGTCACCGATGAAGCAAATTCCCAAAGCATAATCACGTCAAAACTTTTTCGCCAGCTAAGCTGTTTGTCGGTTAATAATCTGATTCGGTACATATAGGAAACATCGCGAACCCCCATCAATAAAAGAGCACAAAGCAGCCATAGGTAAGAATTCCAACCAAGATGAATTTGACCGAACACTTCTTTATCAAAACTATTATAAAGTAAGTACGATGCAACAGCCAAGCCTATAATAATAGGAATGATAATCCTCCTGAACCGAAAAAGAGATAATATTTTACGATGCTGACTCATTCAAGTATAAAATTATAGCAACAAAGTTAAGCTAGATTATTAACAAAAACCGCAAAAAATACATCTAAACATAAAGAGCACAAAAACAGACACATAGGTTGAAACAAGATTCAACTAACTGCCATATGGGCAGTTGTGTTTGGTGTTGAGCTGCCCATATGGCGTAATAATATTCAAAAATAGGCTTGTTTTGGCTATGGAATAATAATTGAAAAGACAATTTCACAAAAAACAAATAATTAATTAAAAAAATGGAGGATATAAAAATGAACTTAGTAAGATTTAACAACCCGGCACGATTATCAAACATATTTGATAACTTTTTTGACGATGATTTTGCTAATGATTTTTATCATGGAAGTAGTGTAGGAAGACCGGCAGCAAATATCATCGAAAGCAAAGACGAATTTGAAGTTGACATTGCCGCACCAGGAATGAATAAAAAAGATTTTAAAATCAATCTGGAAAACAATATTCTTTCGATTTCGACAGAGAAAAAAGAAGAAATTATTGATGAGAACAAAAAATACACAAGAAAAGAATTTGTCTATAATTCATTCAGACGTTCTTTCACTGTTCCGAGAACAATTGAAACAGATAAAATCAAAGCAGAATATAAAGACGGTATTCTTAAAGTAAAATTACCAAAAAAAGCGGAAGCAAAAGTGGATTTAAACAGAGAAATTATAGTGGCGTAAGATTGAATGGGTTTGATTAATAATTGGGAGATATAGAAATATGTCTCCCTTTTTTTATTAAAAATTTCGTAATTCGAAATTGGGTGTTCGAAATTCGATATTCAATTTTTTCTTTTCAAATCTTTTTCAAATTTAGCTTATAAAAATAGACACAAAACTTCAAAGTGCTAGTTTCCTAATGGTTTGAATGTTTGAATGTTTGAATTTTTATTTTTGGAATTTATTTGTTATTTGAATTTTGTTATTTGGAATTTTCTATTATTTTACAAATAAAAAAAATTCTTGCGATTGCCATTTAGATGTAAGTAATGCAAATTTAGAATTCATTATTCATTAATTCCCGAAATTCATACCTTTGTCAAAATATTTTATAGAAAATTTTCCATGAGCGATAAAAAATTTAAAAGATATACCGTTACCTCGGCTTTGCCTTATGCAAATGGCCCTGTACACATTGGGCATTTGGCCGGTGTTTATGTTCCTGCTGATATTTATGTGAGATATCTTAGGTCGAAAGGCGAAGATGTAATTTTTATTGGTGGCTCGGACGAACATGGTGTTCCAATTACTATTACTGCCAGAAAAGAAGGAGTTTCACCTCAGAAAATAGTGGACAAATACCATGGAATGATTAAGGAAGCTTTTAAAGAATTCGGAATTTCTTTTGATATTTATTCAAGAACATCAAACAAAGTTCATCATGAAACTGCATCAGAGATTTTCACTACTCTCTTTGATAAAGGTGAGTTTATTGAAAAAACAACTGAACAATATTTTGATGAAGATAACAATCAGTTTTTAGCTGACCGCTATATCACCGGAACATGTCCACATTGTGATTATGAAAAAGCTTATGGCGACCAATGTGAAAACTGCGGAACTTCTTTAAGTGCAATGGATTTGATAAATCCAAAATCGGCTTTAAGTGGGAATGTGCCTGTTCTTAAAGAAACAAAGCATTGGTATCTTCCACTTAATGAATATGAAGATTGGTTGAAGGAGTGGATTATTGAAGGACATAAAAATGACTGGAAAGCTAATGTTTACGGGCAGTGCAAATCGTGGATTGACCAGGGTTTACACCCAAGAGCAGTTACAAGAGATTTGGATTGGGGAGTAAAAGTACCACTTGAAGGCACTGAAGGAAAAGTTCTTTATGTTTGGTTCGATGCACCGATTGGATACATTTCAGCTACCAAAGAATTAACACCGGACTGGGAAAAATATTGGAAAGACGAAGAAACCAAACTAGTACATTTCATTGGCAAGGATAATATTGTTTTTCATTGTATTATTTTTCCGGCAATATTGAAAAGAGAAGGTTCATATATTCTTCCTGAAAATGTACCTGCAAATGAGTTTATGAATCTTGAAGGAGACAAAATTTCAACTTCAAGAAATTGGGCAGTTTGGTTACATGAGTATTTGAAAGAGTTTCCTGAAAAGCAGGATGTTCTTCGTTATGTTCTCACTGCAAATGCACCCGAAACAAAGGATAATGATTTCACATGGAAAGATTTTCAGGCAAGAAACAATAATGAGCTTTTAGCTGTTTACGGTAATTTTGTAAACAGAACTTTGGTTCTCACTCAAAAATATTTCGATGGAAAAGTTCCTGAAATAACAGAGTTAAAAGAATTAGACAAACAAGCAATAGATGAATTAAAACAATTTCCTGCCAGAATAGAAAAGAGTTTAGAAAACTACAGATTTCGGGAAGCATTAAATGAGCTAATGAATTTAGCTCGATTGGGTAATAAATATTTAACTGAAACAGAGCCTTGGAAAATCTTCAAAATCGACCCTGAAAGAGTAAAAACAATTTTAAATATTGCTCTTCAAATTTCTGCGAATCTGGCTGTTTTGGGTGAACCATTTTTACCATTTACAAGCAAAAAACTATTTGGAATGCTTGCTATTGAACCTTTAACATGGGAGCATGGCGGAGATGAAAAATTATTAAAAGAAGGAAGTCAACTTAATAAACCCGACTTTTTATTTTCAAAAATTGAAGATGAAGAAATAGAATTTCAGGTACAGAAATTACAAAACACTAAAGAAAAAAACATGCAAGAAGAAGTAACCGCAACTCCGGCAAAAGCAAATATTGAATATGATGATTTTGCAAAACTTGATATTCGTGTTGGAACTATACTCGAAGCTGAGAAAGTAGCAAAAACAAAAAAACTTGTTAAACTTTTGGTTGACACAGGCATTGATAAAAGAGCTGTTGTTGCAGGAATAGGAGAGTTTTACAATGCCGAAGATATTATCGGAAAGAAAGTAAGTATTTTAATAAATCTTGCACCAAAAAATCTAAAAGGCATTGATTCAAACGGAATGATTTTAATGGCCGAGAATCAAAACGGAGAATTGCTTTTTGTAAATCCTGATGAAGATAAAGTTGTTGAAAACGGTTCGACTATAAAATGAAACAACCATAAAACATTGGATTTATGGTTGCCATTAGTAGCCTCACCAGGACTCGAACCTGGATCTAAAGTTTAGGAAACTTCTATTCTATCCCTTGAACTATGAGGCCATTTCAAAGATTTTGCAAATATAATATTATTCGGCTGTTTAGCAAGATTACCGAAACCTGAAATTATAGTACATTTGCCTCAATAATTTTTAATACAGCCATAGGTGTTCAAAAAAATAATTACAGACCGGAATATGCTTTTAGTGCTAGCCTTGGTACTTGGGTTTGTTGTGCCTCAATATGCCGTTTTATTAAAAAAGCATGCTTTCTTAATTTTAGGGATTGTGATGACAATGTCGTTTACTGCCTTTCAATTTAAAGCAATCTTACCTTTAAAAACATCTTTTAAATCCCTATTAACAGGGGTATTTTTAAATCATATTGTTTTTGGATTCTTTATGGGAATTGCAGCACTTCTATTTATAAATGATACTGATATATTTTATGGTTTTATTGTAGTTATTGCAGCAGCACCGGGAGCCGCAATAATTCCATTTGTTGCCAAACTTAAAGGGAATTTGAATCACGCCATAATAGGTACTTTAGGTGCTTTCATATCATCAATAGTTTTAACACCTTTGATTTTAGGAATTGCAACTGCATCAACAGTTAGCCCGTTTGTTGTATTAAAAACGGTGGCAATTGTAATTTTAATTCCTTTGATTATCTCAAGATTATTTGTATTTGGAAAAGTTTTCAGCATTGTTAAAAAAAGCAGGGGTTATGTGATTGATGTTGGATTTGCAATTATTATTTACATTTCAATTGGAGTAAACAGCAATGTTTTTGCAAATAATTTCGGATTGGTTCTTAAGATTATACCCGCATTTATTTTTGTTATGTTTGTGTTAACAAGACTGTATGCAATATTGATGAAAAATAAGCTTTCCGCAGAAGACATAATTACTAACAAACTATTATTATCAATAAAAAGCTCAGGTTTTTCTATTGTATTGGCTTTGGAATTATTTAATACTCGTGCTGCAATTCCTGCAACAATTATGAGTATTATGGTTTTAGTCTATTTATTGTTTTTGGTTTTTACAAAACAATATAAAGATAGAGTAAGAAAGGATTAATTCGGAACTGTAAATCCAAAATTGCTTTTGAGCTCATCAGCAGTATATTTTACAACCGACACTGTTGTCATTACAACATCAGTCAGTGGTTTATCACTTGAATTGGTTGGCACTTCGGCAATAGCTGAAACCACAGCCAATCCATCAATTGTTTCACCAAACACAGTATATTCACCATCAAGTCCAGGTTCTCCATTTGAGTCTTCAACAATGTAGAATTGCGAACCGCTGGATTCCTTTAGCGGATTAGCAGCACCTCCCAATCTTGCAGCAGCAACCGCTCCATATTTATGTAAAAGATTGCTTTTAATTTCAGCAGGAATTGTATATCCTGGACCACCTGAGCCTGTGCCAAGTGGATCTCCACCTTGAATCATAAAATCATTTATAACTCTATGAAAAATTAGTCCATCATAAAAGCCTGCTCTGGTTAAACTATCGAAATTATGTTTATGCAAAGGTGTTTCATCATAGAGCCAAATAATGATATCACCCATGGTCGTTTGAATTTTATATACTTCATAAGTTTCAGAAGTATTCTCGTCATCATCCTTTTCATCCTTTTTGCAACCATATATCAAAATAACTGCAAGCAAGATAATAATAGGGAAATTAATTAAATTTTTCATTTTGTGAATATTGAATATTAATAAAAAATGCTCAGTATAAGACAACATTTATTAGTGAAATTCCTTATACTGAGCAATATTAGTTTATTATTGAACAATTAATTTTTCCAGCAAATAACCATCGTTTATTTTAGCTCTGACAAAATAATTGCCTTTTGAAAGTCCTTTTAAATCCAGCTCCTCATTAATGATTCCGGGGCTATACTCTTTGGTCGGTAATCTTTTAACTAGTTGACCCATTATACTATATACTGAAATCTCTACTTTAGACTTTTCTATAAGTAATATCGACATATTAGTAGATTGAATAGCGGGATTTGGAAATAAGCTAAATTCATTTTTATCAATTTTAGGTTCTTCAAGTCCGGCTGCAAAAGTAGAAAGTAATACTTGTTTTAATGAAGAAACTGATGAACCAACTGTTTGTGTAAAACTAACAATTGACAAAAGAGGAAATTTGTTCACACAGTCATACCATTCATAGCGGATAAAATCGTAAACTACAGGTGTGTCTGGACCTGTATAAGATTCAGTATAATGGTCAATTGTTTTTAATCTTAAAACATTGTTATGGGTTGCTGAAGGCAAAATCAATGTTCCATAACCATCAGCTGTGGTTGTGAAATTTCCGGTGATAGTTTTTGCTGTTCCAGAATATGGTGCAGATGTGCCACCATAAGTATCCGTAATAGTTGAATTATAAGTAAAAGGAAAGGAAAGTGCTTTTTTTGTATCAGAGTATGGTAATTGCCAAATATCAGACCACTCCCCTAATAATACATATTCGGTTGTTGAAGTTTCATAAAATAAATAATTAAAAGGATTCAAGGCAATTTCTAGAGCAACTGTTGCGGTAGGGAAGGCTGAATCATATAAAGTATAAGCAGGTGGATAATAGTAGTATCCTTGAGGATTAAAATGAACATTTACAGTAGAAAAATCCCATGTTTGGTTTGGACCGGAAGGTCCATGATTAACAAATGCTGTGTCAGCAGGATGTAAGTCGGTAATATCCCATGGACTTGGCATCAGGGCATCTGTTAACGAAGGCTGTGCGAAAATTGAAATACTTATAAAAAGTACAAAAACAATGAGTAATGATTTTTTCATGATTTTATATTTTAGTTAACACTAATTTAACTGAATTAAGCAAATATATATAAAATCAGTTTAACTAAAAAAATTTTTTACAAAAATAAATCAAGCTGCTATAAAAATTACAAAAATCCTTATGGATATTAAAGTGATATATGAAATTTAATGAATTTATCCTTTTAATTTTTCGAGCTTTAAATTTAAGGCTTCCCAATTTTTCATTTCTTCTTCAATATTGTTTTTCAGCTCTTTGTAATTCTGGAATATTTCATTAAAATCATTTTCTTCCGGTATTTTGTGCGGTTCTGCCAATAAACTATCAATATGCTGAATTTTCTCTTCAAGTTCTTCAATAGTTTTCTCACTTTTATTTATTTGATTAGATGTTTTTCGTATTTCTTTTTCAACTTCTTTTTTTCTCTCCCATTGAATTTTATTATCAGACATTGGAATGTCTTGCTTATTAGTTGCTTTTGCAGAATTTATTTCCAGTTCTTTTAAATTTTCTATTTTTCTGGATTCTAAAAAGTCATATATATCGCCAATATATTCTCTTATTTTTTGATTTTTAAATTCAAAAACTTTATTGGTCAATCCTTGTAAAAAATCACGGTCATGAGAAACAATAATTAAAGCACCATCATATCTTAACAGGGCATTTTTTAAGATATCTTTTGATGGCATATCAAGATGGTTTGTTGGTTCATCTAGAACTAAAAGGTTTACCGGACTTAATAGAAGTTTTGCAAGTGCTAGCCTTGATTTTTCGCCACCTGAAAGTACTTTAACTTTTTTATCTATTGTTTCACCACTAAAAAGAAAGCTTCCTAATATGCTTCTAATTCTGCTTCTAATATCACCAACTGCAACATCATCAATTGTTTGAAAAACAGTTTTATTTTGATCGAGAAGTTCTGTCTGGTTTTGGGCATAGTATCCAATTTCAACATTAAATCCTAAGTTGGCTTTACCATGATGTTCTAATTCATTAACTATTATTCTTGAAAGAGTTGTCTTTCCCTCACCATTTTTACCAACAAAAGCAATAAAATCATTTTTAAGAACAGCAAAATTCAAATCCTTTAATACTAGTTTATCACCATAGTTTTTGCTTAAGTTTTCAGCTTCAAAAACAACTTTACCTGAACGTGGAGCAGGAGGAAACTTAAAGTGAATTGCAGAAGAATCAACATCATCAATTTCAATTTTATCAATTTTATTAAGTCGCTTTACTCTTGATTGAACTTGCCTTGCTTTTGACTCTTTGTATCTAAACCGATTTATGAATTTTTCAATATCTGCAATTTCTTTTTGTTGGTTTGAGAAAGTGGCAATTTGATTTTCGCGCTGTTCTTGTCTAAGAATGACATAATCAGAATATCCGGCTGAAAAATCATAAATTTTCCCTAAAGAAATTTCAATTGTACGTTTTGTAATATTATCGAGAAAGGCTCTGTCGTGAGAAACTAAGACAACAGCACCTGGATAATTTATTAGAAACTCTTCCAACCATTGTATGGATTCAATATCTAAATGATTTGTAGGTTCATCAAGAAGTATTAGATTTGGCTTTTGAAGAAGAATTTTGGCTAATTCAATCCTCATTTGCCAACCACCACTAAATTCATTCACCGGTTTAGTAAATTCATCAGATGAAAACCCTAAACCCAATAAAATCTTTTCTGTGTCAACTTGAATTGTATTTCCACCAATAAAATCAAATCGTTCGTTTGCTTCGTTAAGTTGATTTAGGAGCTTTAAATAACCACTTGATTCATAATCTGTTCGCCTTGATATTTCAGAAGTGTAATTTGTAATCTTTGCTTCTAATTCAAAAATTTCACTAAAAGATGTTAAAGCTTCATCGAAAACTGTATTATTATTTTTTCCGGTTATCTTTTCCTGAGGTAAAAAGCCAATTGATAATCCACCTGCATTAATAACACTTCCTTTTTCAGGTTCAATTTCACCAACAATAATTTTCAATAAAGTAGTTTTTCCTGCTCCATTTTTTCCAACAAGACCTATTCTGTCTTTTTTATTAATAATAAAAGACACATCATTAAAGAGGTATTCGCCTGTAAAATGAATTGAAAGTTTATTTATTGTTATCATCGCTTGATTTAAAAACGGGGCAAAGATAAGGCTTATATTGTAAGATTGAAAAGATAGAGTAACAGATAAAATCTTAAATTATAAAGATGTGAAGATGCAAGATTATCTATCATAATGAAATATTATGAACTCTATATCAAAATTTATCTCTAAAGAAAGAATGTTCGAAATAAATTAATATCAATTAACGATTTTAGATATTTCAAACTTAGTAGAGGTTTTTAGCCACTTCACAAATCGTTAATCGATATACCCTATTCTTAAATCAATTTAAATTTATTTTATTTACAATCACTATTCAAACTTTCACTAATTACCTACTGACTATTGCTCACTGATAAACGAATACCGATTACTACTTCCGACTTCCAAGTACTCAAGCCATTCAAGTACTCTAGGCACTCCAAACTTCATGCACTCCCTACACATCATTTTCTGTTTACAAGTTTTAAATATTCAAACAAAAACAAATTTTTAGATTTCATAATTTTCCCTACTTTTGGGGATTTTATTGAAATTACCAAAAATTGGATTTTATATAATGAAGAACGAAAGTTTTAACCCACAGAAAAATTACGAAGAAAGCCAGCAGAAAGTCGGATATATCGTTAGAAAGAAAGCCACACAGGCTGATTACGATAGAATCGGATTTATGTCCGGGCTTGAAGTTCATCAACAATTATTAACCAAAGAAAAACTTTTTTGTAGATGCCCTGCCGGGCTTTTTCATGAAAGTGATGATTATGATGCAGAGGTTATTCGTCATATGCGACCAACTTTAAGCGAACTTGGTGAATATGACGGAACCGCATTAATGGAATTCCGAACACGAAAAGAAATAGTTTACAGAGTAAAGCATGAAACAACATGCACTTATGAAGTGGATGACACTCCTCCATTTCATGTTGACAATGATGCCGTTGAAATTTCATTGTTAATTTCACTATTATCAAAATTGAATATTGTTGGTGAAATCCACGTTACAAGAAAACAATATTTGGACGGCAGTATTCCTACAGGTTTTCAAAGAACTGCAATTATTGGTGTTGAAGGAGAAATTCAGTTAAGACATAAAAAAATAAGACTTATTCAATTAAGCCTTGAAGAAGACTCATGCAGGGAAATTTCAGACATTGGACATACCAGGATTTATAAAACTGATAGATTAGGGATGCCTTTGATTGAAACGGTTACTTATCCCGATATGGTGAATCCTGATGAAGTTAAAGAAGCTTGCAATTATATTAGGTTTTTAAATAGAAGTACCGGGCTTGTTAGAACAGGAATTGGTGCAGGACGACAAGATGTTAATGTTAGCTGCCGGGGTGGTTCCAGAGTTGAAATCAAGGGTGTTGCTCACACAAAATGGATTCCTGAACTTACTCACAACGAATGTTTCAGGCAGTGGGCATTGCTTCAAATCAAAGATATTTTAAACAGCAAAATCTCTGATACAAAAAACTGGAAAATCAATCATAAGGAACTTAGCATACAAAATTTTGATTATCCATGTGATAATATTAAAGTTACACAAGAAAATAATCATAAAATTATTGCGGTAAATCTTCCGGGATTTGAAGGAACTTTATCATATTTCACTCAGCCCGGTCAATGCTTTGCCAATGAATTTTCTGATAGATTAAAAGTTATTGCCTGTATTGAAAAACCAAATATGATTCATTCCGAAACCTTGGATCAAACTTTGGCTAACGAAGACCTTAATAGAATAAAAAAGATTCTTGATGCAAAAGATGGAGATGCTCAAATAATTTTCTGGGGACCTGAAGATGACGTTGAAACAGCTTTAGTTGTAATTGAAGAAAGATGTCAGATGGCTTTTGAAGGAGTTCCTGAAGAAACCCGAAAATCATTCGAAGATGGATCAACAATTTTTGAAAGAGTGCTTCCCGGTGCCGACCGTATGTATCCTGACACTGATACAGCTCCAATTCCTCTCGAAGATGAATACATTGAAACTTTACGAAAGCAAATTCCAAATGACATTGTTGATAGATATAATCAACTTGTAAAATGGAATGTTCCGGAAGATACTCACACTTATATTTTCAGCAAAAATTTATTTCCATTAATAGAAAAGATTGTTAATGATTTGAATATTGATGCAAGATTTATCGGGACTTTCATGGGACACACTTTGAAATTTGTTGAAGGTCATTATATCTCCGCTGAGAAGTTTAATTATAACATTATTTTCGACCTTTTTAAATTTTTAAAAGAAAATCAAATTGAATTAAGAATTGCCAAAAGAATGCTCCAACATATTTTTGAACATCCAAAAATGGATTTTGATTCAATTCTTTCGATAATAAAATTTAAGAAAATCAGTAAAGATGAAATACTGGGTAAAATACCTTTCTTGCTAAATAAATTTGATGAAATAAAGATTTCGGATAAAGAACAGGACAAAACAGATTGGATTATGGGGCAGCTTCACAGACTTGCAATTGGAAATATGTGTTTGACTGAACTTGCTTCCAGTATTAAATAAAAAAAATCAACAATAAAAAATCATAAATTATTATGAGTGACGATATATTTCAAGGTTATAAGGGTAAAGCTTTAGAAATTTTAAAAAAATACAATGTAAGAGTATGGGGTCAGGCGGAAGTTGAAACCACAAGGGGACCATTTAAAGGAACTGTTCTTCCACGTTCAGAAAATGATGACGATTTGCACATTGTAATGAAAATTATTACCGGTTATAATATTGGCGTGGATGTGAAAACAATAACCAATATGAAAGAAACCGGCTATAAAAAAGCTAATTATAAAATACCTGAAAAAGAATTTCCATATACTAAAGGTTTACCAAAAGTTAAATTATTTGGAACAGGAGGAACTATTGCTTCACGTCTGGATTATCGTACGGGTGCTGTGATTCCTGCATTTTCACCGGGTGAACTTTATGGTGCCGTTCCTGAATTAGCTGATATTTGTAATCTTACGACTGAGAAAATATTTGCAGTGTTTTCTGAAAATATGGGACCTGCACAATATATTGCTCTTGCAAAAGCTATTGGTCGTGAAATTGAAAATGGCATTGACGGAATCGTAATTGGACACGGAACTGACACCTTGCATCATACCGGAGCAGCATTAACTTTTATGGTTCAAAATTCCCCGGTGCCGATTGTTTTAGTTGGCTCACAAAGGTCATCCGACAGACCAAGCTCTGATGCAGCTTTAAACCTGCAGCACGCAATGAAAGCAGCCGGACATTCTGATATTGCTGAGGTGATGGTTTGTATGTTCGGGCCAACTTCGGATGAATATGGTTTGCTTCACAAAGGAACAAGAGTGAGAAAAATGCACTCATCCTATCGTTCAACATTCAGAACAATTGGTGATGTTCCACTGGCAATGATTAATAAAAAAGAAATCACTCATATTAAAAAGGATTATAAACCAAGACGCAAAGACAAGAATGTTAAAATTATGCCTTATTTCAGCGATAAGGTAACAATGATTTATTATTATCCCGGCATGAAACCCGACACCATTGATGCTTTGGTTGATGCGGGTTATAAGGGAATTATAATAGTAGGAACAGGCTTAGGGCATGTTAACAAAGAATTATATCCTGCAATCGAAAGAGCACATGCAAAAGGCGTTCACATGTATATGACTTTACAAACAATCTGGGGCTTTGTTCACATGTTTGTTTACGATACAGGTCGTGATATGATGGCAAAAGGAATAATTCCCACAGGAAATATGCTTCCTGAAGTTGCTTTTATAAAACTTGGCTGGGCTTTAGGTCAAACTGACGATCCGGAAGAAGTGAAGAAAATTATGCTTACTTCGATTAATGATGAAATCACCACTCGCGAGCCTTATAACGGTTATCTTGTTTATCAGGGTGGAATTCCTGAAGTGGAAGATTTTATTAAGAATGTGCATAAGTAGTTTGGAGTGTGGAGTGAGCTAGAGTTTGGAGTTTGGAGTGCCTAGAGTTTGGAGTTTGGAGTGCCTGGAGTTAGGAGTGAGCTAGAGTTTGGAGTTTGTTAAGTAAATTCAGACTAACTGATACCAAAATATACAGCCGATTTTTTGTCGGCTTTTTTATTCGTCTTTTCAAAGCAAAATTAGTTTGTTTCCATAAAAAACCGTAAATTTGTGAAAGCTGATATTGCATTATTAAGCGAAGAAAATTAGAAATTCATAATGGATAATTCATTAGAAAATAAAAGCTTATTATTAAAAAAATTATTGGAAACTAATGCTTTTTGGAGTTTTGATAAAAACACAATAAAACCCGAAAATATTAGTGACAATACTCTTATCGAAAATACTTTCATTCATGGTGATGTTGAAGAAATAAAATTCTTATTTCAGCTATACCCAAAAGAAAAGTTGCTAGATGTTTGGAATGAAAAATTAATTCCAGACGAAAGATATTATAAACTAAACTATTATCTTGGAGTTTGTTTTTTTGAAATACCCAATACAAAAGAGTATATTCAAAAAACAAAAATTAAAAATAGTCGATATGAAAAACTTAGACAGCTTGCCATTAAAGACAAAACAAGTATTTCTTGAATTGTCAACTACGGACTTTGTTAAAGACTATACTTTTGTTGGTGGTTCGGCTTTGAGCATTTATTTGAATCATCGAAAAAGTGAAGATATTGATCTTTTTACATGGAATAGTAAAATTGAACGAAATACAATTATTGAGGCTTTAAAAAAGGTTTTTTCTGATAATTTTAATATTGAAAGTATTTCTGAAAAACAAATGGATGTACGAGTTTTAGATGTTAAATTGACCTTTTTTGCTAATGGATGGGAAAAACTTAAGGAAGGAAAACCATTGGTAAATAATATTCAGATTGCACCAATGGAAATTTTAACTGCAATGAAATTAAACACATTATTTCTAAGAGCAAAATTCAGAGACTATTACGATTTATTTGTAATAAACAAAGAAGAATATTCAATATCAGACATGTATGAAATAATTAAAAATTTTATGCCACAAATTAATAAAAAGTTATTTCAGATGGCTTTAATATTTACTGATGATATTGAAGAAGATAATATTGAATATTTAGAACCAAAATACAAAGTTAAAATAACAGATATTCAGAAGCATTTTGAAAAGAAAGTTTCAAAATTTATAAGAAACACCTGATTGTTAGGCAATCTAAGCTATTAATAACCAAAAATTGGTTTTAAGTGCTTTTCATTTTATATAAATATAAATTTTCAAATAAATCCCACCAAATTCCCGCAGTCTAGTATATTTGCAAAAATTTTGAAAATGAAGATTTGGATTTTAGCGATTTCGTTAGTTATATATATTAATGTTTTTTCACAGGACACTATTAAAGTAATGCACTATAATTTATTGAATTATGGCTATACTCCTTCATATTGTCCAACAACAATTAACAATATTGTTGATAAGGCAGCTTATGTGAAAACTATTGTTGATTATGTCAAACCCGATGTTCTAACAGTAAATGAAATGAGTGGCAATTCATTTGCACCTCAGCATTTACTCGATAGTTCTCTAAACAGAGATGCAGATATTTATGGAAGAGCTGTTTATGCAAATGCATCAGGAGATGATTTGATTAATATGCTTTACTATAACAAAAGCAAACTTAGTTATCATTCCCAGGTAAACCTTCAAACTCCTGTGAGAGATTTTAATATTTATAAGCTTTATTATAACTCTCCAACTGTGCCACCACTATATGATACAACTTTTATTAGGTTTATTGTGGTTCATCTTAAAGCCGGAAGTACTCCAAGCGACCAAAGTCTAAGAGAGCAAATGTCAACAGTTTTGATGAATTATTTGAATAGCGATGGCAATAATGATAATTGTTTGTTAATGGGAGATTTTAATATTCAAAGCAGCAGCGAAACTGCATTTCAAAATTTCATATACTATTCAAATACTAATATCAGGTTTTATGACCCGATAAACCAACTGGGAAACTGGAATAATAATTCTTCTTTTGCAAACTATCATTCTCAATCGACTCATAGTTCATCAAATGGTTGTGCTTCAAGCGGCGGAATGGATGATAGGTTTGACTTTATTCTTGCTTCGAATAATATTATGAGTGGGGCAGGAGGCTATCAATATATTTCAGGGACTTACAAATCACTGGGAAATGATGGCAATCACTTTAACCAATCAATAAATTCGGGTTCTAATACAAGTGTTCCTTTTAATGTTTTAAATGCACTTTATAATATGTCGGATCATTTGCCGATTATCTTAAACTTAAAGACAAGCCAGTCGGGTGCTGCAATCAGAGAATTAGATGCTTTTGCAGAAATTCGTTTTGAAAATCCTGTTACTGATAAATTGGTTTTAAATATAAAATTTGAAGAAGCTTCAGATTTTAATATCGAAATATTCTCAGTTTTAGGGCAAAAGATGTTTGACCAAAAATTCACTTCCAATGAAAATCAAAAAATAGAAATTCCATTTTCATCATTTGAAAAGGGTATTTATTTTGTGAGATTCTCAAATCAATTCGGGCAATCCATAACGAAAAAGCTTTTGAAATTCTAAAAATCTGCAAATCGAAGATTAAAGAGAGATATGAAGGGGAGATTCGATAAAATAAAAACTGCGGTTAGAAAATTTATAGATAGCAAAACTGATTTCTTTAAAATATCAGTTTTGATTATTCTTGCTTTTGTTTTGTATGGCAACACTCTCCGCAATGATTATGTTCTTGATGATTACTACACTTATCTTGGAAATTCATATGTACAACAAGGTTTTAGTGGTATAGACGAAATTGTATCTCATGGTTTTCTGCATGGTTTCAATGGTCAAAACGATGAATTTTATCGACCAATGGTTTTGGTCTCTTTTGCAATTGAAAACCAATTCTTTGGAAATAATCCTGTTGCCGGCCATTTCTTTAATATCATTTTCTACATTGTCGCTTTGATTGTTTTGTACTTCTTCCTAAAGAAATTTTTACATGAAAGGCATCCAATACTTCCTTTTATAATCACAATTACATTTTTATTTCATCCAATTCACACCGAAGTAGTTGCAAATATTAAAAGTAGGGATGAAATACTTCAGTTTATTTTTGCTATTTCATCTCTTTCCTTTTTACTTACTTATATCAACACAAAGAAAATTTGGAACTTAGTATTAAGTTCAATTCTTTTCTTTTTTGCTTTGTTAAGCAAGGAAGCAACGATAACTTTTTTGGCAATTATTCCTTTGGTTTTGTTTTTCAGATACAGATTGAAGATTTTTCAAATTTTTATTTACACAATTCCATTTGTGTTAATTGCAGGTTTTTATGGTTTTCTTCGATATAGTGTTTTAGATAATTTCACCTTTTCAGGAGATATTGTTGTGATTGATAATACTTTAATGGCAACTTCAAATATTTTTGAGCAATTAGCAACTTCTTTTATTTTAATGCTTAAATATTTACAGCTTTTAGTTTTTCCATATGCTCTTTCGTTTGATTATTCTTATGGTTATTTTGCAATCCATGATTTTTCATCTCCATTGGTGATTTTTTCAGTTTTATTGTTCGTAGGTCTTTTAGTCTTTGCATTAATTAATCTGAAGAAAAGAAGTCTTTTTAGTTTTTCAATTTTATTTTTCCTGATTTCAATTTCTATTGTTTCAAATATTTTTATCAAAATCACAGCTACATTTGGTGAAAGATTTTTGTTTACTGCATCTTTGGCATTTTGCATTGCTCTTGTTTTGTTGGTAGCAAGAATCAGTAGGAGTAAATTCACAAAGAAGCTACTTCTCAATCATTACTCATTCTATGCTTTGTTTTTGTTGACATTGTTTTTTTATGGAGTGAAAACAATCAATCGAAACAGAGATTGGCAAAATAATCTCACACTTTTTGAAAGTGCTTTAGAGGTATCACCAAAAAGTGCAAGAGTTCAACAAAGTCTTGCATCGGAATATTTGAAAATTTCTAACAGCAATCAAAACCCACAAATCAAAAGTGATTATCTAAATAAAGCAATTTTACATTTTAATAAAAGTCTTGAAATCTTACCTGAATATTCTGAGTCTTGGTATAATCTGGGAACAATTTATCAATCAACGGCAAATTACGAGCAAGCAAAACTGTGTTATTTAAAGGCATATGAATTAAATACTGATTTTGTCAACGCATTGGATAATCTGGGAGTGATTCATTTTATTGAAGGAGACCAAATTAAAGCTGAGGAATATTTTAATAAAGTAATTAACGAAAAACCTGAATATTCAAGTGCATATTCTAATCTTGGAGCAATTGAGTTTAACAAAGGTTTATTTCAAAAAGCTATTCAACTTTATGAGAAAGCAATTGCTCTAAATCCCAATAATACCAAGGCTTATAACGACCTTTCTTTTATTTATAAGAATATTGGAAATCATGAGAAAGCTGAATTCTATCTTCAGAGAGCTAATAAAGTTAAAAATACTTTTGTAAATTAATTTTTCAAAAATCTTTTTTCCAAGTTTTTATTTACTTTCGTAGAAAATTAAGACGCAGATTTGATGGATAAAATATAGTAAAAAAGTAAAAAGGCAAAGAATATAAAAGGCTTAGGCTAAGGAGAAGGAAAAAGGCATCCAGACGGACTCCCTTTGATCGAAAGTAAGAAGACAAAAAGCGTAGTCAGTTTTACACTTTGGTCAAAAGTTAAAGTAAAGGAAAAATCATAATAAACCAGCGTTAATCAGCGTCAAAAAAAACAAAAAACAAATGAAAAAAATAATCACATATAACGTAAACGGCATTCGTGCTGCATGGAAAAAAGGATTTTTAGAATGGGTTGATACAGTGAAACCGGATATTCTTTGCATACAGGAAACTAAAGCTCAACCGGATCAAATTCCAATTTTTGAGTTGCAAGAAGCCGGATATAATACTTATGTTTATTCTGCCCAAAAGAAAGGCTATAGCGGAGTTGCAATTATCACTAAGCAAGAACCTGATAATGTAGTTTATGGAATGGGAATTGAAAAATATGATTTTGAAGGTCGTTTTATCAGGGCTGATTATGGCGACATTTCGGTTGTTAGTGTTTATCATCCCAGCGGTTCGAGTGGCGATGAACGACAAGCTTTTAAAATGCAATGGCTTGCTGATTTTCAAGAATATATTAACGAATTAAAGAAAAGCAGACCAAATCTGATTATTTGTGGTGATTATAATATTTGTCATGAAGCCATTGATATTCACGACCCAATTCGTAATGCAACTTCATCAGGTTTCTTACCTGAGGAGCGAGAATGGATAGGACAATTTATTGATAGTGGATTTATTGATTCATTCAGATATTTCAATAAAGAACCACATAATTATTCATGGTGGAGCTACCGAGCAAATGCAAGAGCAAACAACAAAGGCTGGCGTATTGATTATAATATGGTTAGCAAAAACCTTGAAGATAAAATGAAAAGAGCCGTTATTTTACCACAAGCATATCACTCTGACCATTGTCCGGTGGTTTTGGAAATTGATTTTTAATTTCCTTTTTAACATTGTCTTGTTAGTATTTAATTTCTTTTCAAGATTATTAAAGCTAGTAGAATAGTAATTTTGAACAAAATAGAAAAACCAAATTATGAGAACTTTTAGAATTAAACCAATAATTTTATTTGCGGTAATTACAGTATTTATGGTTTCTTGTGTTTCTCAAAAAAAATACAAAGAACTTCAGGTAAAACGAGATATTTGCGACAATTTAAATGCTCAATTAAAAGATGAGAATCAGAAACTTACTACTTTAACAAATGAGCAGTCTGCAAAATTGGAGTTATATGAAAAAGAAATTAAATACTTAAAAAGAGATACTTCAGATATAGGAACAGCATACAGGCGTATTTCACAAAACTACGACCAGTTAAACAAAACTTATGAATTATTATTGAGAAAGAACCAGGAACTACTTAGTGGAAACAAAGAAGAAACAAAGAAAATTCTTGCTGAACTTCAATCGGCACAGGAAGGATTGTTAAAAAGAGAAGATGAACTACGAAAACTTGAGAAAGAGTTTGCAGTTAAAAAGAAACGCATAGATCAATTAAGCCAACAATTAGCAGTAGCTCAGGCAAACATGAAGGAAAAGGAAATAAAACTTTATGAGTTACAGTCAATCCTAAATAGAAAAGATTCAATTGTTAATGCTTTAAAAGAAAAAGTTTCAGAAGCACTTCTAGGTTTTGAAAATAATGGTCTTACAATTGTTCAAAAGAATGGAAAAGTCTATGTCTCTCTCGATGAAAAACTATTGTTTGCATCAGGAAGCTTCACAGTGAGTGCAAAAGGAACTGAAGCTTTGAAAAAGCTTTCTAAGGTTTTAGAAACCAACAAAGACATTAATATTTTAATAGAAGGTCATACCGATAATGTGCCATATAAAGGTGCAGGAAATCTTCAGGATAATTGGGATTTGAGTGCTAAAAGAGCAACAGCTATAGTTAGAATTATTGTAGAGAATAGTAAAGTTGACCCGGGCAGGTTAATGGCTGCCGGACGTAGCAAATATCATCCGGTTGATCAGGCTGATACTCCGGAAGCCAGGGCTAAAAATCGAAGAACAGAAATTATTCTAACTCCAAAATTGGATGAATTGTTTAAAATACTAGAAAGTAATTAAATTTTCAATCTTAACTGGATTATTTCAAATATTAGATTCTAACCGCTTTCGAGTATTACTCGTGGTAATTAAAGATTTTTCAAATAAAACACACAAAAGAGCAAAATTTTTAATAATTTTGAAATTCTCTAATGTAAAGTTTTTTATTATGAAATGCCCATGCACTACATCACACTAAAAGAGATGAATAAATTATGGGCATTCCATGTTAGATACTTATGAAGATAAAGAAACTAATTAATTTACAAGTCAAACAATCAGTCAAGTAAAAAAATTAAGACACATGAAAAAAATCCTAGTATTACTTGCCATTTTTATAGTTGCCAGCACTTCAGCTAATGCTCAAAAAAACAGGTTAAGCGAAAGTGAGCTTGCAGATGCAACAGTTTATACTACATTTAAAAAGGCGTTAAAAGATCCAACCGAAGTTTATATTTTAGATTTGCATAATCAGGAACTGGAAGAGCTTAGTAAAGATATCAAACGTTTTAAAAATCTTCAAGTTTTAAATTTATCGAATAATAGTATTTCAAAACTCCCCTTGGATTTATTCAAATTAGAAAACATTCAGATACTAAATTTAGACAGTAATGATTTTGTAACTCTTCCTCCCGAATTAGGCATGCTTGAGAATCTCGAAAAATTATATTTGTCGGGGAATCCATTAAAAGTTTTACCAAAAGAAGTCCAAAATCTAAGTAGTCTTGAAGAAGTACATTTCTCTAATTGCCCAAAATTGAATTTTAATAAAACTTTATATTATCTTACTTCCATTGAATTTATGGAAATAATTGATATTAGCAATAACAAACTTGATACTTTGCCACGCGAAGTTGCTAATTTTCTAAATTTATATCATTTGGATATTTCTGATAATCCAAAACTTGCTCTTGACACTGCTTTCAAAGTACTAGGAAGGCCATGTATAATTTCATCAATTGCTCTTAAAAATTGCAATATTGATACTTTACCGGCATCTATCAAGGAAATCTCAAAATTAACAGAGATATATCTTGCAGGGAATAAAAGGATAAAAGTTCACCAGGTTATTGATTATTTGAAAGAAATGGAAACAGTTGAAGTAATCGGTTTAAGCGAATGTAATATTAAACAACTTCCATTTTCAATTGGAGAAGTTACGAATCTTACTAAGCTATATCTGGGTTTTAATAATATTAAAAAAATTCCTTCATCAATTGGAAAGCTTATTTACCTGGAAGAAATCCATTTGTATAATAATGAATTAACAAGTATAACTCCTGAAATTGGAGAATTGCATAATCTTGCTCAATTACATTTGTATGGTAATCCAATATCTCAACTTCCTGAGGAGATTAAAAATTTAATAAATCTTCGGATTTTAACTTTGCCTGATGAATCAATTAGTAAGGCTGAAAAAAAGAATATTTTGGATTTATTGCCAAATACTGATATAACATTTACTGATAAAAAAGAAGAAAAAGATTAACTCACGTTATTTATTATAATTTAGATTGTTATTATAACAGAATCCGGTTAAGAATTTTCTAAGTTTATGCTAATAAAACGTTGAACCCAAAAGAAAAATATCGCAATTAATAATTACAGAATCTTTGAATTTCTTTATATTTCTAATTTGAATGCAAAATAAGGGTTTAACCAAAAAGAATTGTAAACACTTCTTCGATTTTCGCAACAGGAATAATCTTTATTGAATAATTCTTATTATCAATACCTTTCATATTATATTTCGAGATAAATATTTGTTCAAAACCAAGTTTTTCTGCTTCCGAAATTCGTTGGTCAATTTTGTTTATTGACCTGATTTCACCCGAAAGACCGACTTCGGCAGCAAAACAAAATTTTTGCTCAATAGAAATATCTTCGTTTGATGATAGAATTGCAGTAATAACAGCAAGGTCAATTGCCGGGTCGTCAACTTTGATTCCACCGGCTATATTTAAAAACACATCTTTAATTCCCAGCCTAAAACCACATCTTTTTTCTAAAACAGCCAGTAACATATTCATTCGTCTAAGGTCGAAGCCTGTTGAAGAGCGTTGAGGCGTTCCATAAACTGCTGAACTCACAAGTGCTTGAACTTCAATTAGCATTGGTCGCATTCCTTCCATTGTGGCAGCAATTGAAATTCCACTAAGGTTTTCATCTTTTTGAGATATTAATATTTCAGATGGATTAGAAACTTCTCTTAATCCTGAATTTTGCATTTCATAAATTCCAAGTTCAGAAGTTGAGCCATAACGATTTTTTGAAGCTCTTAAAATCCTATAACCATAATTTCTGTCGCCTTCAAATTGAAGAACAGTATCAACCATATGCTCAAGAAGTTTTGGGCCGGCAAGACTACCATCTTTTGTGATATGTCCGATTAGAAATACCGGAGTGTCAGTTAATTTTGCAAATTTTTGAAATTCAGCAGCACATTCCCTGATTTGAGAAATACTTCCTGCAGATGATTCAATAATGTTGGATTGTAAGGTTTGAATAGAATCTATTATAATTAAGTCAGGAGATAGTTGTTCAAGATAAATGAAAATGTTTTGAGTGATTGTTTCAGTGAAAATATAAATGTTTGGATTACTAAATCCGATTCTTTCGGCTCGCATTTTTATTTGAAGTTCGCTTTCTTCGCCTGAAACATATAATATTTTAAGCTCAGTATTTATGGCAATTTGAAGCATTAAAGTTGACTTTCCAATTCCGGGTTCGCCACCTACAAGAGTTAAAGAGCCGGGTACTAATCCTCCACCTAAAACACGATTTAATTCGGCGTTTTTTGTGTTGATTCTTTTAATCGAAGTTTCTTTGATTTCAGAAATTAACTGTGGTTTTCCTTTTGTTGAATCGGTGATAAATGGTTTCCATTTTTCTGAATTGTTTCCTTTTTGAATCACCTCTTCAACATAAGTGTTCCACTCCCCACAAGAAGGACATTTTCCAATCCATTTACCTGATTGTGCTCCACAATTTTGACAATAAAATGTGGTTTTTACTTTTGCCATAATTTGATTTTTATGTAAACAAAAGTAAGGAAAAGGTTTTGATAATTATACTAAGCTAAATTGATTTATTTGCATCAAATATTTTTTGTAAGATAATTTTACAAAAAAACAATAGGAATAATTAAAATTAATTATAGCTTTGTAAATCATATGATACATGTAAGATTGTACGGAATGAAAAATCTAATAGAAATTATATTGCTAAAGCTGCGTAACACACGGGGGGCAGC
>JAIPBB010000269.1 GCA_021739805.1 Saprospiraceae bacterium
ATATTTTGTGGAGTAGTAAATATTTTCGACTGATTTATTAGAAAGTCAGGTTTTGACTGAGAATTTAATACGATTCCCGGGTCGCCATGCAATGTCATTTCCAAACAAACTTCTTTCATGTTTGATGTATTTTGAACAGTTGCAATTGTTTCTTTTATTGATTTTCCAATGGATTTTCCATAATTAGCATAGCTAATGTTTTTATACAATTCAGAAGAGTAAGCATTTAATGTTGGCTTTGTTGCTAAAGTTATTGATGCAAGATATCCTATAGCTCCCACATCTTTAATTAAAACAAAAGCATCACTTGAACTGGTTCCAGTTCCAAAAATGTCCCCAGCATAACATGAGTTCGCCAGAAAGAAAGGATATTTTCCATAATTACTATATCCAATTGGATCATCAATTGCAATATCGAATCCAATTCCGGCAGCATGTGCAAAAAATGTCATTAATGAAACACCACCGTTAATATACTCTTTAATAACATCAGCCTGGGTAATTTGAAAAGGTACAGTTGATGTTTTCCAGAACGAAGTAACATTTCCCCCAAATAATGTATCTTCAATTATTTCTTTGTAAGAATTTAAATATCCGGCTAACTCTTGTTGCTCAGTTGCATCGCCGCCGCCCCCAAAGTGTAAAACTCTTTTCATCCATTCTTCAGGATTTTTTTGAGTTGTTTCGTATAATTGTACTTTATCAAGATAATTTTGAAGATCAGTGGGTGTTTTGGCACTAATGCGTCCTGTTGGAAATGCCGGTTGCCACAAATTATCAACAATTCCACATGTTAATAAAATATCAGATGCAGGGTCACCCATTGTTGGAACCAGGGTTGCAGAATAATATGTTAGATTATTCCTGTAATGTTCAGCAGTGTGAGATTTTCCTATTAAGAAAAGACCATCAATTGTATCGGTGAAATTATGATAAGCATATTTTGCAAAGTTTCTTATAGCAAAAGGGCTTTTATATATTCCGTATGAAAATTGTTCATACAAATCATTAATATCCAAAAGAAGAGTTGCATAGCTTCCTCCTGAAATACTCTTGCGATAAATTTCATAATCTTCGGCATCATCCCATAATGATTTGTGAGTGATTATTATATAATTTGAATTTTTTCCTGTGCCGGTAAAGTAATTTTTAAATTTAAATGGATTTGTCGCATCAGAGGAAACAGATGAAAAATAAGTAATTGGAATTGTTGCACCATCAGAGGTAATAATACATTCTTTTTCTCCAATTGCACCAGGAATCAAAGCCTGAAAAGTATTTGAGCTTTGTACAACTTTTATCCTTTTATGATTTGTAATATCATAGATATGAGCAGAACCCGAGCTTACAGTCAGATTTTGAAAATCATATCTCAATTTGGTGGAACCAGAAGGGATATTCATTTTAAACATTGTAGAATTACCCAAGTTCATTGTATGAGCATATTTAACTGAAATATAAGAAACAGTATTTCTGGCAGCATTACTTCCTAAATCGTCAACTGAAGTAAATGTAAATGCTGTTGTAGATGATGTAAAATTTGACAAAGGAACACTATAATTAAACCTTTGGTTGTCATATCCTTCATAAACTGTGTCTTTTTGCAGTCCGGCAAATTCCACTCTTAAATGATGGTCAGGATTAACACTGGAGTAATTTGATGCACTAACAACAACATACTTTACATTTGCATTTGGTCCTTGAGTGTATATGTTTGAAGTTGAAATCGATTTGGATTTGCTGGTACCTTTACTAAAAGCAGCATCAAACCACCCCTCGGCTTTAGTGTATTGAGGGTCTGTAACCTGGTGACTATTAGTCTCTCCTTTAAAATAGGTTGATGTGTAATCCTGTCTTGAAATTTTGTAAAAATATGGTTGAGCTGTGTAAGCACTGAAATTCACATCATTTTCAGGTGTCATTCTCCTGTTTGCAGTTGAATTATTCCAGGTAAGGTAATAGGCTGCTGTATCGTTAAATAAACTATAATTTGGGTTTGCTTGATCTTCAGGTGATTTAAATAGTTGGGTGTCCATCCAACCATCATTTTTGTTTGCATAGAATTCAATATAGTCAGTTGGATTGAAAACCCCATCAGATTCACCTTCAATATAAATGTACTGTTCTTCTCCCCTGGTGAAAATTTGTATGTTTCTTGGGTTAAATGAACTTGAAGTTACTGGAATACCTGCATTTATTAATGCATTATAATCAATTTTAAAAATACCCTCTTGAGTAATTTTAATTTTATAATATTTCTGTGAATAATTAATCCAATCATTAGCATAATTCTGAGAAAATGAAATTATTGGAAAAAAAATAAGAAAAAAGAGTAAATGTTTTTTCATAAATAAATCAATTCGTTATTAATGAAATTAATTGTTTTGCATTGGAGCATTATCTCTCTTACTAATATTAAATTTAAGAGAAAAGACATTAGAGTATAATGCAATGGAATTATCACCAATATCAGTTAAAGCATAATCAATAGTTATAATATTTTTAATATTTATTCCAATACCAAAATTTGGTTGAAAAGTAGTTTTAGTAACTCCACTTATGTCTTTTTCTTCTTGTACGTTTCCTACCCCACCCCTTAGAAAAATCAAATTGTTATATCCTAATTCAAGTCCGAAATGAGGATCAATGCTGATAGGGTCGCGTTTGATAACTACGTTTCTCATACCATCAGTTGTAACATCCAGGTCTAATTCTGTAATTAAGCTGAATTTTTTTGAGATATCAAACTGTCTTGCAGCACCAAGAATAATTTTTGGCATTGTTATTTCCAAAGTGTTTTCAGGGATTTCATTTCCAGTAAGGGTGAAAACTTCTTTAATCTGGTCATTAAGAGTATAACTCCAGGCATTAAATGTTGAAGTTAAATCTTTTCCAACTGCACCAAATTTCCATTTTCCAACATCATACTGAGCACCTAAATCTAAACCAAATCCCCAGGAATTAGCAAAGCTTCCAACCACTCTTCTAACAACTTTAATATTGGCACCATATCTTAATCCTTCAATTTTTGTTTTTCTTGCATACGATAATAAAATAGCATAATCAGCTGCAGAAAAGGATTTGATTCGGTCGTAGTTAATATTTCCCTCACTATCAATTAATTCTGAAGTGTCGGGAATATCATCAACTCCAAAACGGATAAATGTTAATCCTGCTGTACTAGTTTCATCTATACGAGCAGCTATTGATGCAAAATCATATTTTGCAATTCCTGCAAAGTATTCTGAATGCATAAGGGCAATTTGTCTGTCAGATTTGAGTAATGTTAAACCTGCCGGATTCCAATATCCTGATGTTGCATCATCAGTGATTGCAACAACCGAATTAGACATTCCCAAAGCTCTGGCCCCAACTCCAAGTGCTAAAAATTCATTACTGTATTTTGGAGCTTGCCCATAAATATAAGTGGTTGATATTAAAATTGTAATTGCAATTAAAATCTTCTTTGTCATGGTATTTCCAGGTTGATAAATTTGGCTTAATAACGTTAAATTTTTAATTCTTAGTATTAAAATGATAAAACAATTGCTAAAAATATGAAATTGCAAACAAAATATCCAGTTTAAATAGAAATTTATTAGAGATTTTCTAAGAAGAATATTTTTTTTAATGTGGCACATGGTTTTGCGAAATTAATTTATCGGACTTGATTATGTCTTAAATTATGACATTATTTTAATATGTAAAAAGTTTTCCTAAAATTTAAAATAGCACAATGACAATGTTATGTATTAATATACAGAGGGATAGATTTGTAATGCAATTTGCAAAAACCATTATTTATTTATTTTGAAATTTATTTGTCCAAATATCCTTGCTATTTACTTGTTTCCAACTATATTTTTGTATGTTCAGAAAATGGGTGTAATGAAAGAATGATTTGCTAGATTTTTAAAAATAATAATGCTATTCATTCCTTTAACCTAAAATGTTTGAATTTAATAAATTTATGAAACCAAGTTACGAAGAGCTAGAACAAAAGATTAAAGAGCTTGAGGAGTCGAAAAGATTAAAAGCTTCACTTCTCTCAGGTCTTTCGCATGACCTTAGAACTCCTATGAACGCAATTATTGGTTTTACTGAAATACTCACTGATTCACGTCTTCCTGATGAATTTCGACAAAAATACATTAGTTACATTAATAAAAGTGGTGATGTTTTAATGAATCTGCTAGATGATGTAATTGATATTGTTAAAATTGAAGCCGGACAATTGACAATACAGGAAAGAGCTTGTTCTGTCAATAAACTATTGTCAGAATTATATACATCAATTGAAGAATGCCGAAAAAAGAAAGGCAAACTAAATGTTGAGATTAAATTAATAAAACCTACAAAAACTGAATCATTTTCAATTCATTCCGACCCAATCAGGTTAAAACAAATTCTTTTAAACCTGTTAAATAATGCACTTAATAATACTGAGTTAGGGTATATTGAGTTTGGATGTATTTTAAAAGATACTTCAACACTTTTGTTTTTTGTTCAAGATACTGGTGTAGGTATAGCAGAAGAAAAACTAAAAGCCATTTTTCAGAAATTTCAGGAAAACGAAGACAAAAAGTCATGTGATTATAGTAGCGTTGGTTTAGGCTTAACGATTTCCAAAAACCTTGTTGAGATGCTTGGTGGAAATTTTTGGACTGAGTCAGAAATTGGTATTGGAACTAAATTTCAATTTACTATTCCATATATACCTGTTGAAGATGGTTTAGATAATAATATTCTTAAGACTTCAATGGAGCCTAATTGGAGTGATAAATTAATACTTGTAGCTGAGGATGTAAAAACAAATTATTTATTTATTGAGGCAGCACTCCGAAGAACCGGTGTAAAATTAATCTGGGCTAAAGATGGAAAACAAGCTGTTGAAATTTTTGATGAAAATCCAAACATTGATATGGTTTTAATGGATATTCAAATGCCCGAAATGAACGGATATCAAGCAACTCAATACATGAAATCGAAAAAACCCTACTTGCCTGTAATTGCACAAACTGCTTATGCCATGGCTGGAGAAAGAGAATTAATTTTGAAAGCCGGATGTGATAATTATATTTCGAAGCCATTTAAGCTTAATGCCTTGCTAAATCTGATAAAGAGGTATATGAAATAGTTTTTTCTTTGCTTATCAATTGCTATTGTATTATTTTTTCCATTTTAATTCAGTATTACTTCCCTTGAAATTTAAATTACATCTTTTTTTTATGGAATAAAATTCAGATTGTATCATGCTTTTGTAAATCATAAATTATTAATCATAAAAGCAAAATCATGAAAACTTTATTATCTAAAATTCTGAAAATCACAAAAGATGAGATTTCAGTAAAATCCAATTTGTCAGGCATAGTTTTAATTTGCCTGATTTTTATTTCTACTTCAGCATTTTCTCAGTCTCAAACAGGCACGATTAAAGGCAAAGTTTCAGATTACCAAACAGGTCAGCCAATTTATTCGGCTATTGCAACTATCAGTAAAAAAGGAATGAATATTAAAAGTATTAAAACCAATACTGAGGGCATATTCATTTTTAATAGTGTACCTGTTGGATCCTACTCACTTAAAATCAGCAAACCCGAATATTCACCTGAATTCAAGCAAAATGTTAGTGTTAAAATTAACGATGTAACTTATATTGAATTTCTTTTGAATTCAATTAAAAAGCCAGATGAAAATGAAAAGCCAAAAGAAGAAACAATAGTTACTAAAAAAGTCAAAAAAGAGAAAACTCTAATTTTACAAAATGTAGAATGTGATGAAATTAGCGTTAATTACGATGCTTCATCAAAAATGAGTTATAGTTACTGTAGCCCAACAAGTGCAGGTAATCAAGGTTTTACCACCGGTGGATATTCTAGAGAACCTGCCTTTGTTCAACACAATACAGAATCATACGATGCAATAAATGAGAACATTTTTAAAGAAGTTAAAAACAATCCACTTTCAACTTTTTCGATTGATGTTGACAGGGCTTCCTATTCAAATGTTAGAAGATTTTTAAACCAAAATCAAAAACCGCATAAGGATGTTGTGAGAATTGAAGAAATGATAAATTATTTCGATTATGATTATCCGCAACCAACAAACGAAGACCCCTTTTCAATAAGTCTTGAAACAGGTCAATGTCCATGGAATGAACAACATGATTTGGTTATGATTGGCTTGAAAGGGGAGGATCTAAATGAAGAAGAAATTCCTGCATCTAACCTTGTTTTTTTAATAGATGTTTCAGGCTCAATGGGTTCTCCAAACAAACTTCCTTTATTGAAACAGGCATTTAAAATTTTGGTTGGTAATCTTAGGGACAAAGACAGAGTAGCAATGGTTGTTTATGCAGGTGCAGCGGGTGTTGTGCTTGAATCAACTCCCGGAAGTGAAAAGGCAAAAATCACATCTGCTCTCGACAGGCTTCAATCAGGTGGCTCAACTGCTGGTGGAGCAGGAATTAAACTTGCATACGAAATTGCAAAAAAGAATTTCAAAAAAGGTGGAAACAATAGGGTGATACTTGCTACTGATGGTGATTTTAATGTTGGAGCAAGCAGTAATGCCGAAATGGTTCGATTAATTGAATCGAAAAGAGATGATGGTATTTTTCTTTCAATTTTAGGTTTTGGAATGGGTAATTATAAAGACTCAAGAATGGAACAAATCTCAAATGCAGGAAACGGAAACTATGCTTATATCGATAATATTCTTGAAGCTAAAAAGGTTTTTGGTAAAGAACTTTGGGGAACTCTTTACACTATTGCAAAAGATGTAAAAATCCAGGTTGAATTTAATCCAAATGTTGTGAAAGCTTACAGGCTGATTGGCTACGAAAACCGGATTTTAAACAAAGAAGATTTCAATGACGATAAAAAAGATGCCGGAGATATTGGATGTGGACATACTGTTACAGCATTGTATGAAATTATCCGTGCTGATTCTGATGAAGAAATTTCAAATGTTGATGAATTGGAATATCAAAAAGTGAAAACCACAAGTAGCAATAATCTTATGACTGTGAAACTCAGGTATAAAAAACCCGATGAAGATGTAAGCAAATTAATTGTTCAAAGAGTGAAAGTTAGTGATATTAAGAAATCCAATACTTCCGACAATTTTAATTTTGCAGTTAGTGTTGCTGAATTCGGGATGTTGCTAAGAGACTCTGAATTTAAAGAAAACTCTTCATTCACCCAGGTTTTAAGAATAGCAAAACAATCAAAAGGAAAAGACGAATACGGCTATCGCAGCGATTTTATTAAAATGGTTGAAACTGCTGAGTTGTTGATGAATTAATCTGTTGAGTTTAATTTGATAGTGTCTAAATCAGGGCTGCTTATAAAAGGGCAGCCTTTTTTTATTTTGATTTAGTGCTAAAACTAAAACAAAAATTCCTACTAAAATTCTGTTTAATATTCTCATATTTATAAGAAGGGCTAATTAATATATAATGATTAATTAATTTAAAACAAATATAAAAAAATATAGTAATTATTTAGCTGGTTAATCACTTTGTGATAAAATTATATCCATCAAAGGTAGTACATAATTCTGAAAATACATTACAATTGTTCTTTCTAGCTGTTGAAACAAAT
>JAIPBB010000270.1 GCA_021739805.1 Saprospiraceae bacterium
CCGTGCTTGTGATCCATAATTCCTGGTTTTTGTATAGACATCAAGTTAATAAATACTTGATTAAAAAGGAATTATGAGCTAATTAGGTTATCAACAATTAGGAGGGGTTTTTGCACAGGCTGACGTTCGGCGGTATGCACTATACCGGCGAACGGAGGGTGGTTTTCGTTTTTTAAGTTTAAGCTAATTTATGAATTATTTTTCTCTTTTACGATTTAGCAGGTATAGTGTATACCGTTTATTACCAACTGGCGTGTGTCCTGCGATGAATCAGGGCACTTTCAAATATACAAATCTTTCTGCAAGACAGGAAGCAAGTTCTTTGAAATTGATTCATCATAACTTTAGATGAGATGAGAGGCATCTATAAATATAGTTTTAGGGTTAAGAAACGAGCCAGAATAAAGAATCTGGAGGTCTCACACACAAATTCTTAACTTTCCCTTTATAGGTGATTGGTCTCTCGGATACGCTTTACTGGAAGTGTTTCCAATCCACCCTACGGTGCTTCCAATTCAATGGGTAGGTATTGAACGGCTAGGGAAAAGGCGGGGACTACCCGTCAGGAGTGAATATAGGAGCTGAACGAAAGTAAACCCTCGATGAGGCATCGTAAGTAACTTTGTTGTCACTGAAAACCGGCATTTCGCCAGTGTTGTTGGGATAAGAGCAGAAATTACCAGTTTATTGACTGCTTCGGTGACCGGTGTAGAGAGGGCAGGACCTATATTTTGGCTCGTCTAAGGAACAGGAGAACCTGCCTGCTGTTGTTAAGAGAGAATGCTATAAGCTCGAATGAGTAAGGCAGAGAGTATCAATACAGCGGAATAGGGGCGGATCAGCTCGTAGTAGTGAATTGTGTCAATTTACGGCTTTGGAAACTTAGTCATAGCGAAGGGGCTGACGCACTCAAGGTAATTTTGCCAAGATCATACAATCAAGTATGAATCGATGAGCCTTTGTTTACCTGTCAACCTGAGATGGTTGCGTGAGTGTGAAGAGCCGTGTGACGGGAGACTGTCAAGCACGGTTTTGTGAGAGGTTTAGGGGTGAAACTCCCCTTTACCTACTCGACCACTTGTGTTATTTCTTTATGTCGGCCTGCAATTAATTCCCCTTTTTGTTTTCAGTAATTGATATTTATTATATTAATCAACATTTTGCATTTCCAAAAAATTTATTGGCGGTTGTTGTTTTTAAATCACTTTTATTAAGTATTCCATTTTTTTTCAAAAAGTATCCGTCCAACAAAAGAGCTCCTAGATTTTCTAAGGGATATTAAGATGTTAGCAGTATGCTAAGATCTGAGTTACAGGTTATGAAGTCACGGGTTTGTAAACTTTATATAATGAAAATGTGTAATACTCAGCTTGTATAAATAAAATTCAACAAGTATGTTCAACAACATGGTATAGGATTTGAGGGGGGGGGGGATTTTTTATTTAATTTTATATACGAGGAAAGGAATAAACCTTCCTATTTCCTGCCAAATAAGATAGGATCCTAAGACTGTAGCACGAAGTAATTTATTTAAGGGAGTTGTAGCGCCCCTGATCTCTCAAAAAAAGAAACAAAATTGTTCTCAATTGCATTCGCATTGTTTTTAGTACCGATAAGTGTGTAATAAAAAGTTCAATCAACAGGAGGAGTTGATTTTTCAAATCCTGAACCAATAACTTTTAGCAATGAAAGAATAAGAGTTTTTTCATTAAATTATGATCCGGATAATGTTGATATAGCAAAAATTCTCCTTAATCTCTCACTGAAGAGACATATACAAATTATTTTTCCTGAAGTCTCTTTCTCAACCCACAAAAGCTTTGAATTGAAAAAGAAAACCCGAATTAGGGTTGGATAAAACTGTAAATTTTAACAATTTAAATTTTAGTAAAAATGAAAAAAATAATTTTTTTAATTGCAATAACAGCAATGCTAAGCTTATCATCCTTTGCTCAACTTTCTATGAATAGTTCAGGTCAAATTGGAATTGGTACCAGTGCGTCAAGTTATTATAAATTAAAAGTGAATGGTTATACTTATTCAAAAGATTTTCATTTAGACGGACCATTAGTATGGGATTATTCTCCAGGTGGACGTATTAATACATACTATTATGGCCTTTCTATCCAAGGGTGTTACAGCACCTCAGTAGGTATTGGCTGTAATTATTCATCTGGAACAACATTAAAACTTAGCTATCAATATTCTCAACCTACTTATACTTTGGATGTTAATGGGAATGCCCGTATCTCGGGGGATATTTATGCCAGCAATTATCTTCCAATTAGCTCGGATGATAAAATAAAAAAGAATATTAAGCAACTCGATGGAACAGATGCGGTGGTGAAATTATTTAAAATTAACAGTATTAGCTATGAATATAAAAGTAAAGAAGAATTAACAGAATTGCACAATAACAACATCCTGCATTTCGGTTATGATACATTAACATTTTATGATGATTCTGAAAAGACCTACAGGGAAGAAGTAAGATTATCAATCCCTGACTATTCGAAAGGTAACAATTTTGGATTTGTTGCTCAGGATGTAGAAAAAGTTTTTCCTGAATTGGTAAGGGAAGACTCTTTAACTAACATTAAATCTATCTGTTATACAGAGTTTATCCCTTTATTGCTTGAAGCACTTAAGGAACAAAATGAAACAATAGAGGGTCTCAAAACTGAAATAAATGATATGAAGTCTGAAATGTTATTAGAAAATAAGAAAAGTACATTTAATAATGTTGATAACAGCGTCTTAGAATCCAATTTATTATTCCAGAATAATCCTAACCCATTTAAAGAAAGCACACAGATTAAGTATTATCTTGATGAAAATGTAAAATATGCTAGTATTCGTATTTACAATATGAATGGAACACAACTTAAAAGCTTTCAATTAAATCAATATGGGAATAGCAGTGTAACAATAGATGGTGGAGAATTACATGCTGGAATGTTCATTTACGCTCTTATTGTCGAGGGTTTAGTCGTTGATACAAAACAAATGATTTTAACAGATTGACGTTATTATTAAAAAGTCTTAAGCTGGTGCAAAAATGTTGCGGAGTTAAGTAATTCAATGAATCGTAGAGATAGTGGTTTTTATCATTTATTTTAGCTTAAAAAGCTTGATTATAAAACTTTTATGGAAATGTGTTTTTTCATAGACTCACGTTAGAGCTGCCTTGTAAAAAAACCTAATTATATATAAAAGTAAATACAAATGATTGAAAATAAAGTTGTTTTTAACATTTAAAAATAAATACCATGAAAAAGTTTTTATTCATCTCGATTGCAATCTTGTTTTCTTTATGTGACAAACAAGCGGATTCTTCTACCAATGATTTGTTCCAGGGCAAAATTGTTGGATACCTAAAATGCTCTGATAGTGAAACTGATAATACTTTTTTTGGTATTTTCATAATTACAAACAAGAATGATTCTTTATTATCTTTTAATATTCCTTCTGCAATTTATGATTTGGACACAAACAACTTAGATTATGGTATTTATTTTTTAAATGGAGATTCTGTTCGTTTCAGTTACAAAAATGCTAAAAGTGAAGAACAAAAAGTATTTGATTGTCCTCCAACAACCATGCTTAATCCAACTTTCTATCCTATTGAGAATTTTAGACAAGTAATAATAATAGAGATAAATAAAATTCAGTGACCAATGAAACCCTTTAAACTAAAATTAATAATTATTTTCATTGTAAGTATAGTTGCACTGATTACATTATCTTTTCATTCAGAACAAGATAAACCCGAAAAGCATTTTTATTATGCTTTTGATGAGAAAGTACAAATTGACCAAATAGCCGATAAATTACTTGTTAAGATAAAACCTAAATTGCAAAAGACAAGCTATGAGGAGGCTATAAAACAGCTATTTGGCCAAGTAGAAATTGAATGGTTAAATGCCGATATTAGTAAAGTCAAGCTAAAGGATATTAATAATAAAGAAGAGAAAATTAATAATCTATTATCTGATGATAACATAATAAGCGTTGGAAAAGTTTATAAAACAAAAGATAATTTAGAGTTTGGTTTTGCAAACGAGATAATTCTAAAATTTAAAGAAGAAATAAAAGAATTAGTTCGAGAAGAAATTCTAAAAACATATAATCTAAAGAAATCGAAAACCACAAAGATATATGAATCCGTACTAATATCTAAAAATGAAGATATTATTGAAATTGCAAATAAACTGTATGAATCCGGGAATTTTGTTTTTGCATATCCAAATATTATTTGTAGAGCCGAATTGTTTAGTACATTTCCAAATGACCCATATTTTCAGTTTCAAATTACTTGTCATAATACAGGTCAAACATTTAATGGGCATAGTGGGACATCTGATGCTGATATTGATGCACCCGAAGCATGGGATATTACAACAGGGAATAACAATATTATAATTGCAGTTTTTGACGAAGGAGTGACATCAGACCATCCCGATTTACCTAATACAAGACAAGTAAGGCTAAATGGTAGTAATTACGGTTCAGGTGATGCAAATAACCCATCACCAACAGGAGATGATAATCATGGTAATTCCTGTGCTGGTGTTATTGGGGCTACTATGAATAATAATGAAGGAATTGCTGGAATTGCACCAAATTGTAGAATTATGCCATTAAGGTGGGATGCTACTACAACTTCTGATGAAATGGCTGATGGCATTGAGTTTGCAGTGGATAATGGTGCAAATATAATTTCTAATAGTTGGGGGTATAATACATCAGACAGAAATTATATTCCTGCTATTGTCACAGCTATTCAATATGCTATTAATAATAATGTAGTTGTTGTATTTGCAGCAGGTAATACAGCGAGACATTATAGTTGTAGTGATAATGGCTTTGTTACGTTTCCCGCTAATGCTAATGTTAACAATCTTATAACAGTCGGTGCATCTGATAGAAATGACAATCAATCTGACTATAGTCCAACAAGTTCACTAATTGATATTGTTGCACCATCTCATAGAGCCTATCCTCCAGAGTCTTATTTGGCTGCGGGATATAGTTGTGGTGGTATTAGTGGAGAAACCTTTGAAATGTGGACTATTGACATTCCCGGAAATGCTGGTTATAATACATGGCCATCAACCGGGATTCATCCTCCCACGACTGATGAAACATTGCCCAGTACTGGTACAAACAACCTTTCATACACAGGTAGGTTTGGAGGGACTTCTCATGCCTGTCCAGTAGTTGCAGGTATTGCTGCTTTATTATTGTCGGAACATCCAAATATGACACCTCAACAAATATTTGATATTCTAACAGGTTCTGCAGATAAAATAGGAGGTTATACATATACAAGTGGGAGGTGTAATGAGACTGGTTTTGGAAGGGTGAATGCTTATTCGGCTTTACAGTATTGTAATACATATGATTTTACTAATCAAACAGTAACATCTAATACAACAATTGAAGATTGCAACATAAATGTTCAAAATGTAGAAGTTAACAATAATTCAAAATTGACAATTGAAGCTGAAGAAAATGTAATAATAAATGGAGAATTTGAGGTTGTATTAGGTTCTGAATTAGAGATTAAATAAGTATCGACTCTTGCGTAACCCATTTACTAAATTTACACAGATCAGGAATTTCCTGAATGAAATTGTAAAAACTACCGGTATTTATATTTACAATATGAATGGCGCACAACTATAAAGCATTGAATTGCATCTTAGAGGAAATGGAAGTCAAACCCTAAACGGTGGCGAATTTCAGGCTGGAATGTATATGTATGCCTTAATTGCCGATGGAAAGGTAATTGATACGAAACAGATGATACTAACGGATTAAAAATAATAAGGATATGAGAAAAACTTTAATGTTAGTAATTGCTTTTATTACAATAATCGGTTGTGAAAAAGAAAACAACGATGATTTAATTAGAAAAACTAAAAAAAAGCTTCTTGGAGAATGGGTTGAAGTTTATCCTTGTGATTCATGCCATAGTTATTCATTTTATGAAAATGATTCTATGGATATTAAAATAATAGGAGGCGATTCCTATCTTAGATATGCATATTCTGTAATTACCAGAGATTCATTGCATATCGAAAAAGAACCTGATCTAGGTAATCACAGGATTCATTTTTATTCAGACGATAGTATAAAGATCGATAAATTATACCTATCCATTACCCATGTTGGAAGCCCAGATAATTTCGTTGATGTTACATTAATAAAAAAATGAAAATGAAAAAGATCAATTTCTTAATATTTATTATTATAATGAGCACTGGATTAAATGCCCAATCCCAAAAATATTTTTGGTATAACCATACTAAAAGGTATTTGCAAGAAGTACCAAATAAAAAATATGTTTTATTACAGGACATATACTCAAAGAAGGAATTTGCTGAATTAATCGATACGTCAACTCAAATGATATGGAAATTTAAAATATCAAATATTTTACCCTCTTCATCTAATCTTTTCATTAAAAATAATGAAAGAGATGTATCTTGGGCGATATTAAAATCAGAAAGAGAATTAAATAATCTTAAACAATACAATCAAATAATTTATGAATCTTCATTTTATAAAATTAATGATAAAGAAGTCGGAGTCTCTCATTTATTTTATGTTAAATTATTAAATTCTAAGGATTTTGACGTACTTAAAAGTTATGCTGAATATTATAATGTCACTATAATTGGCAATAATAAATACATGCCATTATGGTATACTCTTGCCTGCAAAGACAACTCATTTGGAGATGCAATTGATTTAGCAAACATTTTTTATGAAACTGAAAAATTTCAGATAGCTGTACCTAATTTAATGGTGTCAAATCTATTAGGTTGTGTCAATGATACTTATTTTGGGGATCAATGGGGATTAAATAACACAGGCCAATATGGAGGTACTACTGGAATTGATATCAATATCTGTCAAGCTTGGCAAACTACAACTGGAGATGCAAATGTTACAATTGCTATCATTGATCAGGGTGTGCAATTAAATCATCCTGATTTAAATAATATGACACTGCTTAGTTTTGATACAGAAACAGGTACATCACCAAGTAGAGTTTGGGAAAAGCATGGAACTGCAGTTGCAGGTATAGCTGGAGCTAGCTCCAATAATTCAGCTGGTATTGCTGGTGTCGCACCGGATTGTCAAATAATGTCTATTAGCAACCAGTTGGTTTTAGATATAAATGTGGAACAACAACTTGCCGATGGAATTAACTTTGCATGGCAAAATGGAGCAGATATAATTAGCAATTCTTGGGGAAGTAATTTATTAGCACCAGGAATTATTGATAATGCAATTACTGATGCAATAAGATATGGTAGGGATGGACTCGGCTGTGTTGTTACTTTTTCAGCGGGAAATGACAATGGTAATGTAACTTACCCTGCGAATAGCAACCCAGAAATAATTGTAGTGGGAGCCATAAGTCAGTGTGGTGAAAGGAAAAGCCCTACTTCTTGCGATGGAGAATGGATATGGGGAAGTAACTTTGGGAATGAATTAGACATAACAGCCCCTGGTGTACTAGTACCTACAACCGACAGGAC
>JAIPBB010000271.1 GCA_021739805.1 Saprospiraceae bacterium
CAAATATTAATATGATAATTAACTCTACAACAATTGTAGCAGGAATTGAAAAAAGTCCTTCAATATTTGATAGAAGTGTTGGTGAAATTTATCCTAATCCTTCATTCGATAATTCAAAACTGGAAATTAATCTAATGGAGGCAGCCAGAGTTGACGTATCAATTTTCAAATCAATAGGGCAATTAATAAGAACTAATACTTATGAATTATCCACAGGCAAAAATCTAATCGAAATTAACAGCTCAGAATTAGTTAATGGAATTTATACAATAAGACTTGAATCAAACATAGGTCAAGCATATAGAAAATTCGTCAAAGTTAGCAAGTAGTTTTATTTAACGAATTATAAAGGCTGTCTTCGGTTTCGGGAGGCAGCTTTTTTTTATTGTCATTCGCTTCGCTGTCATTCGATTGTCATTTGCTTCGCGTCATTCAGTGGTCATTTGCTTCGCGTCATTAGGTGGTCATTTGCTTCGCGTCATTAGGTGGTCATTCAGTGGTCATTTAATTGTAAAGAAAAAGTACTAAGTACTAAAGTACTAACATCTAATATCTAATTTCAACAATTTAACACTATAGCATTGTCGCATTACATCATTACATCATTTCATCATTTCATCATTACATCATTTCATCATTTCATCATTACATCATTAATTTATTACCAAAAAAAATATCCTTTTCCATCACAATCAATGCAATTAACATCAAAACCCTTACAACGACAAGCTTTTGCTCCATCAGGAATATCACTAATTACTTTTTTTTCAGGATTTCCAAAAAGGTCATTTCCAAGCCAGGCATTCCAGTCAATCCATTCCTTATAAGCAATCTCAGGATATGTGTAGATGTTTTGAGACTTTTTATTTTCGCAATATTTTTTCCAGTCAGATTTTGTTTTAAGCTTTAAACTTTTAACAAAATTCTGAGTTTCGCCATAGCTTTTGTAATTAATATTTTTTCCAAGCCAGTCGTCCCAGTTCTTCCAGCCGTTTATTTTACTTTTATATTCGTATTGAGCATGTTTTGGTAAGACGATTTTATATTTTTCGTGAATAGTATTTTTCGAGTTAATATATTCATACCATTTCTTTACACTTTTCAAACGTAAGCATCTTACAAAAGCTCTTGCTTTATAGAAAGTTGTATAATCTTTTATATTATCCAGATGTAACAACCAATCTTTCCAGTTTTTCCAACCAGTATATTTATAAATTTCATTGGGGTTTTCAGGAATATTTGCAGGAAGCGGTGATTTGTCAATTAATTTTCCTTGAATAAATAACTCCCATTCTTCATAATACTCAAATTCGTATGATCGGGCAATTTCTCTTGCAACTTTAAAAGGAAGCCATTTTTCATCAATCTGATCCCATAAACTTGGTTGATTTTCACTCATTTTAAAAATCTAAATACTAAATACTAATTTCTAATATCTAAATACTAAATAAATTAAAAATTCTAAACATTCAAAATTTCAAACAATTTAACCATCAAACAATGTAACAATTGAACAATGTAACCCTGTTGGAGTATTACACTTCGTTCCACATTCCACAGGGTAAACAATTGAACAATATAACAATTGAACAATTATATTATCTGCTTAAACTTCTAAAATCACTCCCTGTTGGATTTTGGAAAACTTGCAATTCAAACTCCGGTATTACCGCCATTAGATGATCGAAAATATCAGCCTGAATTACCTCATATTCTGCCCAAGCCTGTACCTTACTAAACACATAAATTTCAATTGGAATACCTTTTTCATCCGGCTGAAGCTGACGAACCAGAAAAGTCATATCCTTTCGAATATTATCATTATTACGTAAATACGCTTCAACATATGCTCTAAAAACACCAATATTTGTTTGACGACGCCCGTTAACAAGTATAGAATCATCTAAGCCATATTTAGAATTATGTTCATCAAGAATTTTTTGTGTTCTCTCCAGATAATCTGCAAGAATTTTAATTTTTCCAAATTTTGTAAGCATTTCTTCATTACAAAACTTCACCGAATTCATATTTAAATTTATTGAGCGTTTTATTCTCCTTCCACCTGATTCGTCCATTCCACGCCAGTTTTGAAAGGAATCAGAAATTAATGCATAAGTTGGAATAGTAACAATAGTTTTATCAAAATTCTGAACTTTAACTGTAGTCAGCGAAATTTCAAGAACATCCCCATCAGCACCATATTTTGGCATTGAAATCCAATCACCCGGAAGAACCATATCGTTGGCTGATAATTGAACTCCTGCAACCAAACCAAGAATTGCGTCTTTAAATATCAACATTAAAACAGCAGCAAATGCACCCAAACCACCTAAAAGAATTCCCGGTGACCTTCCAACTAAAGTAGAAATTATGATGATAGCACCAATAAAATAAATAATAATTTTAACTACCTGGACATAACCTTTAATTGGCTTCGATTTTGAAATATCATATTCATTATAAATATCATGAAGAGCATTAATAAAGGAATTCAAGACCATCAATACCACAATCACCATATAAATATTTGTAGCTTCCTGAACAATCTTCATCCATAATTTATACTCATATAAGGCAAAAGGAATTAAAAAATATATTAAAATAGCAGGAACAAGGTGAGATAGCTTATTAAATACTTTCCTTTGGTAAATTATATCATCCCAATTAGTCTTTGTTCTACGTGTAACCGCTCTTAGAACTCTTAAGATAATATTCTTTGTAATATAATTAGAAATAAGACTAATTATTACAATGCTTATAATGATTATCAAAATCCCAAAAAAATGTGAAAAGTAATCGTTAACTCCAAAACTTGAGAGCCATTGCTGAATATTGTTTAATAATCTTTCGATATCCATAGTTAAAATAAATTTTTAGCAAATTTAGTGATAATTTTAGAATTAGGAATTAAGTACATTTTGCATTTAATTTGTTTTCTTTGCATAAAATTTAATTAGATGCTGAATTACATTTATTGGGATGTAAGTCCTAAAATAATTTCGATAGGTAGTTTTGAACTTCGTTATTACGGTCTTTTATTTGCCGGTGGTTTTGTTATTGGTTACTACATTATGATGTATATTTTCAAAAAAGAATCTATACCATTAAAGGAACTTGACACATTAACAACTTATGCAGTAATAGCAACAATTGTAGGAGCAAGATTAGGACACATTATTTTCTACCAACCAATGTCTTATATTCATAATCCTATTGAAATACTGAAAGTATGGCATGGCGGTTTAGCAAGCCACGGTGGTACAATTGGCCTTTTAATAGCATTATATTTCTTCAGCAAGAAATCCACTAAGAAATCCTATATGTGGGTATTAGACAGATTTGTAGTTCCAACAGCATTTGTAGCATTTTGTATAAGAATGGGTAACTTAATGAATTCTGAAATTTATGGCAAAGAAACCACTCTTCCCTGGGGATTTATTTTCGCACAAAACAATGAAACTACACCAAAACATCCCACTCAAATTTATGAGGCACTGGCATATTTACTGACGTTTTTCTTATTGCTTTTTATTTACAATAAATCTAAGTACCAGCCAAAGAAAGGATTACTTTTTGGCATCTTTCTAACTGGAATTTTCGGGTTTCGATTCTTTATTGAATTTATTAAAGAAAGCCAGGTTGGTTTTGAAGAAGCTATGGTATTAAACATGGGTCAACTCCTTAGCATCCCATTTATAATAACGGGTATATTTTTTATTTACAAATCGCAAAAAAGACAGTTGCATAAGTAAGTAGTGTCAGCAAGAAAACCCAACAGATTTTGATTTTCACAAAGTTTTTCCCCGAACCAAAGTGTGAACTCTCTGAAAATCAACCCACACTTTAAGGACGGAGAAAGGCTGATTTTTAATTTTGAGTAGTTTTCTTGCAGACACTATTTATAAAATTAACTATTTTTAATATTCTTTAACAATCTCGTTTATAATAGTTTTGTATATTGCTATCATTATTATTCAAAAAACTAAATTCAATATCAAAATGAAAAAAACCCATTTAATTCTCGTAATTACTTTCTTGATTTTATGTACATCAAGCCAAAGCAAAACAATAGCTTATCCAAGCTACAAAGAAGTTGTAAGACAATTCTTCATGAAGTATGATGCTAATGACCGACCAAACAAATATGGCTTAACTGATGAAATTAAATTCGAAAAAAAGCCAACAGGATGGCATGTGGTTGTGATGGATTACTCAAAAAAACCTAATGAAATAAAAGATGAACTATTTTGGGATAGCAAAAAGAATAAATACAGAAAACTAAGTTTTAAAGAACTGGAAGTTAAACCGGAAAGTGAAGAATATTCAAATCAATTTTTAAAACTTTGGAATACAAGATTATTTATAATTTCTCCCTATTATGGTTATCCGGGCTGGGATTGGGATGTAATTAACGATTTTAAAGATGAAGGCAATCTATCAGACACTTTACTTTATGCACTAGGTAGAGCTTATTCATCTTATGCCAGCAATTTAATTAACAGCAATAGTGGTTTTGCAGATACCAATCACCAATTTACATTACCCGAAGGTAAAAACTGCATGACGGATGAGCAACTAAAAAAATACAGATTTTATAGACATAAAGGAATTGAAAAATTTAGTGAGTTAGCAAAAAGAAATCCTGAGTTTAATACTATTGTTGGATCTATTGGAATAAAAGCTTCTAACGAACATATGACTGCTTTTCTTGACCTGAGAACATTTCAGAATGAAATGCAAGCATCAAAGGAACTAGTTGATGGACTGTATAATGATTTTTATATTTCTACTGCAAAAAATTATCTAAACTCATGTGAACCAAATGGAATTTTATTTACTAATGGAGATAATGATACATATCCTTTGCTTTATGTACAAGCTAAACAAGGTTTTCGAACAGATGTATTGGTTGTAAACCTAAGTTTGTTAAATACAAACAGATATATTAATAGCTTTAGAGAAAAAACTTTGGATGCCCCTGCCCTGCCTTTATCTTTTACAGCAAGTGATATAAAATCAATGGTTGATTACGTTTATCTCAAAAAAGATGATGAAAATGATATCCCTATGAAATTAGAAGACTTTATTTCATATATAAGGAACAATCAAAATTCTGACTCATCAAAAACAAGCAATCCACTTTCAATTAACACGAAAAACTTTATTTATCAATATGATGAAGATAAACTTGAATTCACAATTAGCAATAGCTACATAATAAAGAGTAAAATAATGACTCTTGACATTATCAATGCAAATAAGTGGAAACGACCAATATATTTTGCAACCACAACAGGAAAGGACTCTTATATTGGCTTATCTGATTATTTTAGTCTCCAAGGTCTCGCTTATAAACTAACATCAACAAAAAAAGATAATGCCGATAATAATATAGGTTTTGTAAATTCTACAGAACTGTATAATCAAATCATAAACCAATTCGATTGGAGTGGAATTAAAAATTTAAGCCAGGACGAAGCAAATATTTGTATCAATCATAGAAATACTTTTCATCGCCTTGCTGAAAAATTAATTGATGAAAACAAAAATGATTCAGCTAATGTAGTTCTTGATAAATGCTTCGAATTATTTCCTGATGATATAGTTGCTTTTGATTATTACACTATTCCCTTAATGGAAGACTATTATGAACTTGGAGAAGTTGAAAAAGCTAATAATATTGCTAAGCTTCTAATATTCAACCTAAAAAACAATACTAATAATCGTTATGACCTCACAACTGAAAGTGGAAGAAACCAAAAACTTGCAGTAAATTATCGTCTTGAACAAACATTTAAGAAGTACGAGCAGGAGGAATTATTGAAGGATTTAGAAGAATGAAAAATGAAAAGGATTCTAATTACAGGAGCAGCAGGAAATTTAGGCGGATTGTTAGCAGACTATCTTAAAGATTCTGGCTTTAAATTAAATTTACTTTATCACAAAAAGGAAATTAATCCCAAATTAAAAGAATATCCGAACATTAATATTTTCAAAGCTGATTTAGCAAATAAAGAAACTCTATCTTCTGCTTTAAAGGATGTTGACACTATTGTTCATTTTGCCGGAATTCTCTTTATGCATAATCCTGAGAAGTTCTTACCAATAACAAATACTATCTATTTTAAAAACCTTGTTGACAAAGCCATTGAATCAAATGTTAAAAGAATAATCCTTATAAGCTTCCCTCATGTTGAAGGAGAAACTACTCCAGAAAGCCCTGCAAAAGGTATTCTTGATGGCAATCCAATTTCAATGCATGCTAAAACAAGATTAGAAGAAGAGAAATCATTGTTTAGCTTAAAGAATCCTGAAATTGAGAAAGTCTCTCTGAGAGTTGGAATGGTTTATAGCAAAGGAATATTAATGATAGATGCTGCCAGATGGTTTGCAAAACATAGAATTTTAGGAATCTGGAAAAAGCCAACCTGGATTCATTTGATATCTAAACGAGATTTTTGTGAATCTACAAAACAAGCAATTATTAAAGACGGTATAAATGGCATTTATCATATTGGTGATGATGGCAAACAAACATTGCAGGAGTTTTTAGATGCAGCCACTAATTACTGGGGATATAAGCCACCTCTAAGAATGCCTGTTGGAGTATTAATGTTCGTTGCAAGAAGTTTTGAACTTTTCTCATTCTTATTTGGAGTTAAAAGCCCTTTAACCCGTGATTTTGTTACGATAGGAATGGTTTCATATTATGGTGATACTAAAAGAATGAGAACCGAATTATTGAAGGATTTGAAGTATAGAACTTTCAAAGAGGGAATTGATACTTTATAAAATCATCAAAATAATTTTAAGAATTCCAATAAATTTCACCTTGAGAAAACTAAAAAAATGGAATTAATAGGTTTAAATTAATTATATTGCAGGCTGTTTACTCACCCATTTTTGATGATTTAAATATGAATAAGAACATCTATACAAAGATTCACTTATTATTCATTTCTCCTGATAAATATTTTGCAGAAACTATACTGGATAAAGAATTCAAGATAAAGGATATAATAGTATTTTCTTCTTTTTTATTTCCAATTATAACAATTCTACATCTGATTCAGTCTTCTTTTAATAAAAACTACAATAGTTCGACTGAAGTAATAATTTTTGAAATCGGTTTTTTTGTTGGTTTATATGTTTCCTTGGTTTTTCGAACCTATATTATCACATTGGTAATTAGCAAATCGGGATTTGATGTAGATTACAAACAAATTGCGATACTTGTTTTAGTATCATTGATTACGAGTATTTTCTTATTTCTGATTCCCATAATATTCCAACTTGAAGATCCAATTTGGTTTCTTGGTATATTCATCAGAATCTGGAATTTGTTTTTAATATTGGTTGGGATAATGGTTTTAACAAAAATCAAATTTTGGCGAGCTTTTATTTTAATCTTGTTAATTTTTGGATTCGAAGAAATGGTTAAATTAGTATTCTATGGATTTTAAGTCATTTAATTTGTTTATACACTAATTACTATCAGCCAAATAATTAAAAATAAGGATATTAATAGTTATTTTTTATTTGCTTACTT
>JAIPBB010000272.1 GCA_021739805.1 Saprospiraceae bacterium
TTTCAAACTTTTTCATGATATAATGATGTAATGATACAATGATGTAATGATGTAATGATGTAATGATAAAATGAATTTAACAATATAACAATTGAACAATCGAACAATTGTCAATTAAACAATAATTTAGCAATTTATTTCCCCCAATTGGCTGGATCTTCACGCCATTTGCTTAAAGAGCTAATATCAGATTCTTTGATATATCCTGTTTCCAAAGCTTGCTTTATTAGAATTTCATAATTTGAAAGGGTAAACAATTTGCATTTTGCTTTTTTGAAATTATCTTCAGCAGTTTTAAATCCATAAGTGAAAATTGCAACCATACCTTTAACTTTACATCCTGCTTCTTCCAATGCTTTCACTGCATTCAGACTGCTTCCACCGGTTGACACCAAATCTTCGACAACCACAACTGATTGACCGGAGTTTACAACTCCTTCGATTTTATTTTCAAGACCATGAGCCTTGCTGGATGAACGGACATAAACAAAAGGCTTTCCCAAATCCTGGGCAATCAATACTCCATGAGGAATTCCTGCGGTTGCAACTCCGGCAATTACATCAATATCACCAAATTCTTCATTTATGATATTTACTAATTCCTGGCGAATATTATTTCTAATTTTTGGATATGATAATGTTTTTCGGTTATCACAATAAATTGGAGATTTCCAACCTGATGCCCACGTAAATGGATTAGAATTATTCAACTTTATTGCTTTAATTTGCAATAAGAATTCTGCAGTTTTTAAGGCGACTTCTTTATTTAACTTCATAGATGCAAATGTATAAAGTTTTTCTTAAAAATAAGATAATTTACTTAACTGAAAAAAATAATTTTTTCACTATTACTGAAAATGAGATTTTACATGAATATAAAAGCAAAAATCAATTAAAATCTCTAATCGAAAACTTTCACATTAACTCCCAAATTAACAACTTAATAATCCACACATCAGAAATTAAAAAACTTGCAAATGACTTCTTTTCTGCCTTTCATCTTATTGAAGCAGCAGGTGGATTGGTGAGAAATGAAAAGGATGAAATACTTTGTATTTTCAGGCTCGGCAAGTGGGATTTGCCAAAAGGAAAAATTGATGAAGGTGAAAGCCCCGAAATTGCAGCAATAAGAGAAGTTAAAGAAGAAACAGGAATCAGAAATATTAAAATTATTAAAAAACTTCAACCAACATTTCACATGTATGTTTTAAATAATGAATGGGTTGTTAAAAAAACACATTGGTTTGAAATGTTTACCAATTCCAAACAAAATCTTAAACCACAAATTGAAGAGGATATCACAAAGGTTGAATGGAAATCGGAAACTGAAATTCAGAAAGTTTTGAATAATACTTATAATTCGATTTATGAGTTGGTATCAAATTATTTATTAAAATCTTAATAAAAAAATTTATTGTTTATTAATTAATCCTTATTATATTTGTGAAATAATATTGCATTGCATTAATAAGATAGTTTTTCACAAACAATAAGAGCTTGATATATAATACTTCCATAAAAAGAAAATCTATAAACATTTTTGCTATTATATCAATCAGCATCTTTCTTCAATCTTGCACAGGACTAATTCAAAAAGCTTATCTTCCAACCCCTCAAGGCATATGTAATTTTGAAGAAAAAGGAGATATGAATCTAAAATTTAATGGTAATATTTCGGTGCAACAAGTTCAATATAATTATGCATACAATGACCATTGGGGTTTAACTTCTAAAATCTTATATAGTTATAAAAATAAAAGTAGTTTCAATTTAGGAGTTGTTAGATATAAAAACTACTCTAACAAGTATTTCGAACTATCCGGTGGTTTTGGATATGCAAATATTAACTCAAAAATTAAAGATCGACCAGTTACTTCATATTTAAAAGAGTATTATTCTCACGACATTCAAAGTGAATATTATAGTTTGTACTTACAACCAAGCATATCATTTCAAACACAAAGCGGTTCATTGTTTGGGTTTTCATTGAATTTCAATAATTTATATTACACCAAATATGACTACAAATATAAACTTGAACCATATAGAGGTCTTTATCAATATCTACCTGATATTGAATGGGACACCTTATCAAAAAAGAACTTTTATACATCATTCATTGAACCAACTTTGACATTGCAAACTAATAAGGATAAGATTAATTTTTCCTTTCAATTAGGCTATTCTTTCAGTACTATTCAATATGTTAATCACAACTATTTTATTGAATACCAATATATAAATAGCAGTACTAGCAATCCTAATTTAAAGGATTACGAATTTCTACATCCAAGATATAGGCATTTAATTTTGAACTTAGGTATTATAATAAAACTTGACAAATAGAAAATATAAACCAAAACATAATAAAATGAAAATACTATTTTTTTTAGCATCAATTTGCCTTCTGGTAATCTTTGCAAATGCACAAACAGAGCAAATCGAAAATTTAATTGAAGAAGGCGTGTCGCTTCACGATAAAGGTAAATATGATGAAGCATTAAAGAAGTACGATAAAGCTTTAAAGCTTGATGAAACAAACATGGTTGCAATTGCTGAAAAGTCATACACACTAATGGCCATGAAAAAGTTTGATGAAGCTATTTCAGTATGCAAACAAGGGATAAAAACTGATCCAGACTCAAAATCTTTAAGAAGCATTTATACAAACTATGCCTTATGTTTAGAATACAATGATAAAATTAAGGAAGCTTTGAAAATCTATGATGAAGCAATTAATAAGTTTCCTGACTATTATCAACTCTATTTTAATAAAGGAATCACTTTGATTAGGTCGGGAGAAGTGGATGAAGCTATACTTAGTTTTGAAAAATCAATTATGTTAAATCCAAATCATGCCAGTTCTCATAATGCAATTGGTCGAATTCAAATGGATAATAAAAAGCATATCCCTGCTTTGATGGCTTTATGCAGGTTTTTGGTTATTGAGTCGAAAGGCGATAGAGCAGAATCCAACCTAACTCTTGTGAAAGAAATAATGGGAGGCAATTCGAAAAAAACCGGAAGAAATACTATAACTATTAATGTTGACGCTGATATGCTGTCTGACACATCAGATATTAAAAAAGAAAATGAATTTGGATCTGCTTACTTAATCCTTGCAATGTCAGGAGCTCTCGATTTCTCAAAAGAGAATAAAAAGAAAACAGAAGTAGAGTTATTTATTGGCAAAATGGAGACCCTATGCTCTATGTTGGCCGAGACCCGGAAAGATAACTATGGTTTTTATTGGGAATATTATGCACCTTATTTTATTGAAATGAAAGAAAAAGAACTAATAGAACCTTTTGCATATATTGTTTTTGCTTCGTCTGACGCTAAACAAGTATCAAAATGGATTTCTAAAAATGAAAAGTTGCTTAAAGATTTTTATATATGGTCTTCTGAATATCAATGGGAGCTGAAAAAAGCTGAAGAATAAGAGTTTTATTTTTAATGAGTAACAAAATTGAATATTACCAATTATGAAAAAAATTATAGTAATTCTACTACTGCTCCCAATTACAATCTTTTCGCAAAATTTTAAGACTAAAAAAGTTAAGGTTATATCAGATGATAAAACAATAAAAGAAGAATATTATATCAGAAAAGATGAACCAAATATAAAGGAAGGGGAATATATTCAGTTTATCAATAAAGTTAAAACCCAGGTTGGAAATTATTCTAACAATAAAAAAGATGGAGAATGGAAGTATTATCACAAATCTGGAGAGTTGAAGTCAACAGGAAATTATCTTGATGATATAAAAGTGGGGGAATGGAAGTATTATGACTATTATGGAAATTTGGACTATTCAGGCAATTACACAAACAATAATAAAAATGGGAAATGGGAGTATCGCAACAATACTGGCAAATTAAATTTCTGTGGCTATTATAAAGAGAATATAAAAGATGGGAAATGGACATATTATAATAAAAACAAAATATCATCTGAACTATATTATTCTCAAGGGCTTATTGATAGTGTCTTTGGCTATTCTGAAGATGATCAATTAGTTTATGAACTCAGGTATTTTAATGATAAAACCGGACTATGCAAATCTTACTATGACAATGGTAAAATTAAAGAAATCATTGAGTTGAAAAACCGAGAAATGGATGGGATTTGTAAAACATATTTTGACAACGGGCAACTTCATCGGGAAACTCTATATAGTAAATCAAAAAAACAAACTGTAGTTAGCGTATTTGATTATTTCGGAAATAAGCTTGATGGTGGTAATTTAAAGGATGGAAACGGAATTTATATAATTTATCATTTATATGATAAAAAAGATGATACTTTGAAAAGAAAAACGGTTGCTGAGTATAAAGATGGTGAGTTAAATGGTACATCTAAAGAATATTATAGAAATGGAAAGCTTGAAAGTAAGGGGAAATATGAAAATGGGAAGCCGAAAGGTACATGGGTGTTCTATAATGAAGATGGTTCAATGGATAGAACCTTCAAATATGAATTAGATGATGAAGAAAAGAATGAAACAGTCGAACGTTTGGTATTTAATACTGACAACTATAGTGACACTAATGTTGTAGAGCCTGCATTTCGAGGTGGAGATAGAACGAGGATAAGGTTTCTTCAGGATTATATAAACTACCCTGAGGAAGCCAGAGAAAAAGGTATTTCAGGAACAGTATTTATTCAATTTACAATCAACTGTATTGGAGAAATAGAGTCAATAAAAATACTTCGGGGAGTTTCTAAGTCTATTGATGATGAAGCCATAAAGGTAATTACGTTAATGCCAAGATGGAATCCCGGCTTACAATATGGAATCCCGGTTCGAGTTCAATTTAATATGCCTATAAAGTTTACATTAGCTGATTAATATTAATTGATAAATAGAATTTTGCATGAAATCATTAACCAATAAATACCTAGTCTATTTCTTTATTATATCAATATTAATAATAATTGGATGCGAAAAAACACCATTCGATTATAGAAATAAATATTGTGGAGAATGGGATTTCACAATAAATGCTAATAGTTTTAATATGACGGACTCATCATCATCTGATACTGTATATTATTATAAAGGAGAAATATGGTATGAAAACAGAAAGAAAATTTCTATTGAATACTTAGAAAATATTGTATTAGAATTTGACATTAACAAAGATGGAGAAATATTTATTGATGAGTATTATGATATCACAGGAAAATTTAGCGATGAGCATAATGTAAGTTTTCGCAAATACTCTGGAGGTCTTGGAGCTGGAACTTCACATAATGTAAGCGGAGTTAAAAAATAAATATCAAAATGACCAAATTAATGAACTCAAAACTAAATAATCATCATTACATTTGTAACTAACAATTTTTAAAATAATAGTATGACACTCGCCGAAATATTAAAAGACTCAAATTATAAACTTACTCAATTCAATCTTGTTGAAATTCACAATCTTGAACAAAGAATTATTCTAAAAGATGTTAGAGGGAACAAAACGCCCTATGTTAATTGTCTTATTCGAAAAAAGGAAATTAAACTCACTCCTGAAGAAGTGATTCGACAATTGTATTTGGATGTTCTCATTAATGATTATGGTTATCCGACTGACAGAATAGAGTTAGAATATTCAGTTTCTTTTGGTGTTGAAAAGAAAAGAGCTGATATTGTCATTTTCGATAAAATTGATACAAGGTCAATTTATATATTAATTGAGCTTAAAAAGCCAAAACTTAAAGAAGGGAAAGAGCAATTAAAATCATATTGTAATGCAACCGGAGCACCAATCGGGATTTGGACAAACGGAGATTCAATTTCCTTTTATCACCGAAAAGACCCTAATTTTTTTATTGATATTCCTGCGATACCAAAAGCAGTAGAAAAATTATCCGATATACTTTCAGAACGATGGACAATTAAAGACCTGGTTGAAAAAGACAAATTAAGAACCGAAAGAAAATCCTTGAAAGATTTGATTTTGGAAATGGAAGACGAAGTTTTGGCTAATGCAGGAGTTGATGTTTTTGAAGAAATGTTTAAACTGATTTTCACCAAACTTTATGACGAATTAGAATCAGGCAGAAATAAAAGCCGACATCTCGAATTCAGAAACTATGGAGATACTGAAAGCGAACTAAAGGAAAAAATTCAAAACCTATTTGACAAAGCAAAGAAAAAATGGGAAGGTATATTTACAGATGATGCCAAAATTGATTTAACTACTTCTCATCTTTCGGTTTGCGTTTCATCCTTGCAGGATGTGAAACTTTTTAACTCAAACCTGGATGTTGTTGACGATGCTTTTGAATATTTGATGAGTAAAAGCAGCAAAGGCGAAAAAGGACAGTATTTTACTCCACGCTATGTTATTGATATGTGTGTGAAAATGCTTGACCCTCAAGAAAACGAAACTATGATTGATACTGCAGCCGGAAGTTGTGGTTTCCCTGTTCACACTATGTTTCATGTTTGGCAAAAAATACTTGAAGATGAAGGATTAGCAGAAAGTCATTTATTTACTTTGGAACAAAAACCGCCACGATGTATTGACTATGTAAACGAAAAAGTTTTTGCTATTGATTTCGATGAAAAATCGGTTCGTGTTGCCAGAACATTAAATTTAATTGCAGGCGATGGACAAACAAATGTAATGCACTTAAACACTCTCGACTGGGAACGCTGGGATGAAAAAACCAATGATGAAAACTGGATAGATGTTTATAATGAAGGTTGGAAAAGACTAAAAAAACTACGTGCAAATAAAAGCAGCAATAAAGAATTCCAATTTGATATTGTTATGGCAAATCCGCCATTTGCAGGAGATATTAAAGAAAGCAGGATTTTAGCAAAATACGAATTAGGCAAAAAACCAAACGGAAAATACCAAACAGCAGTTGGACGTGATATTTTGTTTATCGAACGCAACTTGGATTTCTTAAAGCCCGGCGGACGCATGGCAGTTGTTTTACCACAAGGCAGATTTAATAATTCTTCGGATAAAAACATAAGGGATTTTATTGCCGAGCGATGCAGAATACTTGCAGTTGTTGGTTTAAACGGAAATGTCTTTAAACCACATACCGGAACAAAAACGAGTGTTTTATTTGTACAAAAATGGAATGATAACCCTGATGCAGGAACTCTTTGCCCTAAAAAAGATGATTACCCAATTCTTTTTGCTACTATGCAGAAACCGAGTAAAGATAATAGTGGCGATAAAGTTTATTTGAATAAGAAAAATCTACCTGAACAATATAAACTTATGAAAAAAGCAGAAGAAGCCGAACAAGGAAAACTTGAATTAAAAGAAAAAGAGATAGAATATGTAAGTTCAGAAAAAGACCTTGAAGAATACGTATTAGACAGCCATGGTCACATGATTGTTGACCACGATTTATTTAGCCACGAAGGTATTACTCCGCCGGGAATAGCTGAAGCATTTCTCGAATTTGCAAAAAAAGAGGGTTTAAGTTTTTCGAAATAGCCCTTTCAATGAAGCAAAATATAAGGCATTATTGGAGGGGCTGGAAAT
>JAIPBB010000273.1 GCA_021739805.1 Saprospiraceae bacterium
CACAAATGAATGTAAAAGAGGCTTATGATGCCTTCAAAAATAATTTATTAAAAAAGTTTTAAAATTTTAGTCATGATAAAAACAGATGTATTAGTGGTTGGAAGTAGTGCAGCCGGATTGGTCGCAGCTACCACAGGAAAGAGGGTATATCCCGAAAAGGATTTTACAGTAGTAACAATGATGCCAAAAACATTAATTCCATGTGGAATTCCTTATATTTTTGGTTCGGTTGGAAGTTCAGATAATAACTTATTGCCGGCACAGAAAATGTTTGATGCAAGCGGTATTAATACAATTTACGATGAGGTTGCTTCAATTAATCGTGAGAATAATATTGCTAAACTTAAGAATGGTGAAGAAATTTCTTATGAAAAACTTGTATTAGGAACAGGTTCACTTCCGACAAGCCCAAAATGGTTAAAGGGAATTGATTTAGAAAATGTTTTTAATGTTCCGAAAGACAAAGTATATCTTGATAATATGCAAGTTAAACTTACTAATTGTAAGAAAATTGTAACTATTGGTGCAGGTTTTATCGGAGTTGAGATTTCTGATGAATTAAATAAATGGGATAAAGATGTTACTTTAGTTGAGAAGTTACCACATATTTTGGGATTAGCTTTTGATGAAGAAATTTCAGTTTGGGCTGAAGATATTTTGAGAGAAAGAGGAGTTAAAGTACTTACCGGAGTTAGTGTAAAAGAAATAATTGGAGATAAAAAAGTAGAAGCTGTTATTCTTGAAAATGGTGATAAGATTTTAGCTGATGCTGTAGTTCTTTCACTTGGTTATAAACCAAATACAAAACTTGCTGAAAAATCCGGAATTCCAATTAGCGATAAAGGTTTTATTAAAGTTGATGAGTATATGCGAACTAATGACCCAAATATTTTTGCAGTTGGAGATTGTGCTGAAAAAAGGGATTTTGTTACCAGGAAACCAAGTCCTGTAATGTTAGCATCAACAGCATGTGCTGAAGCAAGAATTGCAGGAATGAATCTTTATAAGTTGTCGGCAATTAAAACATTTAGTGGTACAATTTCTATTTTCTCAACTGCTATTGGAAACAATGGTTTTGGTGTTGCAGGTTTAACTGAAAATGTAGCTAGAGCAGAAGGTTTTGATATAGTCACAGGAATATTTGAAGGTATTGACAGACACCCGGGTACACTTAAAGACACTCATAAACAATATGTTAAATTAATTGTTGGAAAAGAATCAGGTGTAATTCTTGGCGGTGAAGTTTTTGGTGGTTTATCTATTGGTGAACTTACAAATACGATTGGAATTATTATAGAAAACAGAATGTCGATTAATTCACTTTTGACTGCTCAAATTGGAACACATCCATTACTTACAGCATCGCCAGCAGGCTATCCTTTAATTAAAGCTGCCGAAGCCGCTTCATCAAAAATTATGTTTAATCATGTTTTATAGATTTTAGCATTATAAAACTGAAATTTTGATATTATGCAATTATCAGTTTTAACAGAAAACACTGCAAATGGTCGTTTTGTCGCAGAGCATGGATTAAGTTATTTAATACAGCAGGATGAAACGACTTTGCTTTTTGATTCAGGTTATTCTGATGTTTTTTTAAAAAATGCAAAAGCATTAAATATTGATTTAAGTGAGGTTGAAATAGTTGTTCTTAGCCATGGACATTGGGATCATGGAAATGGGTTGAAACATCTTAAAAATAAAAAATTAATTTGTCATCCCTATGCCTTTATTAAACGCTACAGAAAATTAGATAATACTTTTGTTGGGTTGGATTGTGATTTTTTTAATTTACAAAAAAAGTTTAAAATTGTAAATACCACAAAACCTTATAAAATCTCTGAAAGCATATTTTTTTTAGGAGAAATACCTCGTATTAACTCATTTGAATCAAAAACTACTTCTTTTGTTGACGCACATGGAACAGATGATTTTATTCCTGATGACTCAGCTCTTGCAGTAATTTCAAATGATGAGTTAATTGTTGTATCCGGTTGTGATCATTCTGGGATTTGTAATATAGTTGAATATGCAAAAAAAATAAGTGGAATTAACAAAATTAGAGCTGTGATGGGTGGATTTCATCTTAGTGAGAATAATTCACAAACTCAGAAAACTATTGACTATTTTAAAACACAAAATATAGAAAGTATTATGCCATCGCATTGCACAGGACTGCCTGTTTTGGCAAGGTTTCATAACGAATTCGAAACAATGCAATTGAAATCGGGAATGATTCTCAAATTTTAAATAATTAATATTTTAAAAGCTGTGAAAAATGATAAATGATGTTTTTCATGTTTTTAAGCAAGCCATAATGATAAGTGGTTTTGTTTTTGTCATGATGTTGGTCATTGAGTATATTAATGTTCAGACCAATGGAATTTGGCAGAAAAATATCTCGGCAAATAAATGGAAACAGTATGTATTTGCTGCTTTTTTAGGTGTTATTCCCGGATGCCTTGGTGCATTTACGGCTGTAGCTTTATTTTCTCATCGTTTAATTTCATTTGGTGCAATAGTAACAGCAATGATTGCCACCAGTGGCGACGAAGCTTTTGTAATGTTTGCGATGTTCCCTCAAAAAGCTCTTTTATTAACTTTAATACTTTTCATAATTGGTGTTTTTGCAGGCTATATCACTGATAAAATTCCTTTTTCCAAAAAGCTATTAGATAAATTTTCAGAAAATGAATTTCCACTACATACCGAAGAACAATGTATATGTTTTCAGAGAGATAAACTTTTACAATATTTGTTTAAGCCATCAATATTTCGTCTAATAATAACGATAATTGTTTTATTCCTGTTGATTGCTGTTTCGACTGGTATAATTGCCGGTGATTCAGAAATTTGGATGAAAATTACGATTTTAATTCTTATTAGTTTTTCTCTATTTGTTGTAATTACGGTGCCGGAACATTTTCTAAAAGAACATCTATGGGATCACATTGTAAAGAAGCATTTACTAAGAATTTTTTTATGGACATTTGGAACTTTATTAGCCTTCCATTTTTTAATAGATTTCATTGATATACAATCATGGATAACTGATAATTTATTAATTGTCCTTCTAATTGCTGTACTGGTTGGTATAATTCCGGAATCAGGACCACATTTAATATTCGTTACACTATTTGTACAAGGTGCAATTCCATTCAGCATACTAATTGCAAGTTCTATTGCTCAAGATGGACATGGAATGCTACCTTTGCTTGCAGAATCTAAACGTGGCTTTTTAGCAGTGAAATTTGTCAATATAATATTTGCTTTAGTGGCAGGCATAATTGGTTATTTATTAAATTTTTAAAAATGAAACTTGAACATATAGCTTTATCAATTTCAGAAGTTAAGGAAATTAAAAATTTCTATGTCGATATTCTTGGAATGAAAGAACAAAAGAATTTTATTTTGAAAGCTGAGTTAGGACAAAAAATATTTAATATAAATAAAGATACTTCAGTTTTCTTTTTGCAAAAAGATGATTTGTTTTTTGAAGTATTTTTAAACGAAGAAAAGCCTTCAACCGGATTTAATCATATTTGCTTTTCAGTAAAAGACAGGGAAGGTCTTATTGAAAAATCAGAAACACAAAATTATGAATGTATAAGAATTGAAAGAGATTTTTCAGATTTGATATTTATTAAAGATAAAAGCGGGAATATTTTCGAGATTAAATAAATTTAAAATATATGAAAACTTATCTGGATTGTATTCCATGTTTTATTTTACAGACTCTTCGAACAGCAAGGCTTACAACAAAGGATGAAGAGAAAATTAAAGAATTGTTGGATAGTGTCGGTTCTTTAATAAAGGATTTTTCTTTAGAGAACACTCCACCACATATGGGTGATAAAATTTATAAAGAAATTCGAATAATTACGGGAGTTAACGATCCATATAAAAAAACCAAAGAATCAAATATTCAGGAAGCACTTTCTTTATATCCTGAATTAAAGGAAATTGTTAGGAAATCAGAAAATCCATTACTAACAGCTATTCGTTTAGCAATTGCAGGAAATGTTATCGACTTTGGAATACAAAAGGAATTTAATATTGTAAATGATGTTAAGAAAATATTAAAGCAGGATTTTGCAATCGTTGATTTTGATGCATTTGTAAAAAATCTCGCTGAAGCTAAGTCAATATTGTATTTGGGTGATAATGCCGGAGAATCTGTGTTTGATAAAATTCTGATTGAAGAACTTGGAAAGCCTGTGACTTATGTTGTCAGAGAGATTCCTGTGATAAATGATGTTACAATGCAAGATGCAATAGATTCAGGGCTTAATGAAGTTGCAGAGATTATTTCATCAGGTTCAACAGCTCCTGCGGTAATTCCTGAGCTTTGTAATGATGATTTTATGTATAGATTTAATAATGCAGATATGATTATAAGTAAAGGTCAGGGGAATTATGAAGGGCTTTCAAATGTTAATCGTTCAATGTTTTTTCTGCTAAAAGCAAAATGTCATATAATTGCAAAGGATTTGAATGTTAAAGAAAATGATATAATTTTGAAGGGTATTAATCTTTAAAACAAAAATAAATGAAAATAAAAATCGGAATTCTTATTTGTGATCGTTACCATACATGTGCCGGAGGAAAATGCTTCAGGTCAATGAAAAACAGGGAAGGTGCTTTTGATATTTATGCTAAGGACGATGAACTTGAAATAGTTGGCTACACAAGTTGCGGTGGATGTCCGGGTGGAAATGTTGAATATTCTCCTGAAGAAATGGTGAAAAATGGTGTGGATGTAATTCATTTGGCAACAGGACTTGTTGTTGGTTATCCTCCATGTAATAATATAAGTCATTTTAAAAAGTATATCGAAGAAAGATATAAAGTTAAAGTTGTTGTTGGGACACATCCAATACCGCAAAAATATTATGATGTTCACACAAAACTAGGAACTTGGGACTCTGCAAAATGGAAAGAATTTATTGCTCCAACATTGGCTGATGAAAAAATTCGCTTGGCTTATAATTAAAAGAAATTAACCAGTGCCTAGAGTTTGGAGTACTTAATTGCCTAAAGTTATTGATTAGAAAGAGATTAATAATAATTAATTGTATAAATCAAAGTTGAAAATTTTAAAAATAAAGTTCTTTTTTAACATTTTATACCGATGTGAATTAATTAACAGTCCAAATCTAATATTAAATATTGTTTCACACGGCATTAACCATTGTAAAATTCAAAATGTCCTTTGGACTATTTTGAATTAACAATTGGTATTAACTATAGAATTAAAGCATTAATGTGTATAAATAATAGTTGCAAAAGTTAACTTTAAATGTGAAGTCCAGAGAACTCTAAGTACTTTAGGCACTTTAAGTACTTTAGGCACTAGTAAACAATAAAATTAATACAATTAGTAGTTACACTTAATATTTTAATTTAAAACTACATTTATGTATAAATATTTATTCGGTCCCGTACCATCAAGACGTTTGGGAATGTCACTTGGAGTTGATTTAATTCCACATAAAATTTGCACTTTGAATTGCGTTTATTGTGAATGTGGAAAAACTACAAAATTAACTACGGAGCGAAAAGAATATATTCCGGTTGAAGATGTGATAAATGAACTTAAGGATTATTTTGAAAATAATCCAAAACCCGATTATTTTACATTTTCAGGCGCAGGAGAACCAACATTGAATTCAGGTTTTGGCAGAGTACTAGAGTTCATAAAGGAAAATTCCCCGTCTGTTCCAATTGCAGTTTTAACTAACGGAAGTTTATTAAGCGACAAACAAGTAAGAAAAGAATTATTGAATGCAGATGTTGTCTTGCCTTCACTTGATGCAGCAATTGACGAGACTTTCAGGAAAATTGACAGGCCTTCAAAGCAGTTAAATATTAATGATTATATAAAAGGACTGGTTGAATTTAGAAAAGAATTCAAAGGTAAAATTTGGCTGGAAGTTTTTATACTTCCCGGATATAATGATGATAAGAAAAATTTAGATGCCCTTAAAAAAGCAATTTTAGAAATAAATCCTGATAGCGTTCAGCTTAATACCCTTGACAGACCGGGAACTATTGACAAAATAGTTGCTGCACCTTATAACAGCTTAGTTGAAATAAAAAATTATTGGAATCTTGATAATGTTGAAATTATTGCTTCTGCTCCCAAGCGTAAAGAAGTCAAATCTTATCGTGATGATATGGAAAATGCAATCTTAGAAACAATAAAAAGAAGACCTTGCACATTAGAAGATTTAGCTGAAATTCTTGGCACGCATATTAACGAAGTTAACAAGTATTTGGGTGTTTTAGAAGCTGATAATCATATTGAAATAACAAAAATGGAGAGAGGAATATTTTATCAATTAAAGAATTAAGTTCAGTTTTGTGGTGCTAATTAGTGCCTGATCCCGATGGCTATCGGGATGGAGTACTTATATGAAAACTATGCTCTATCAAAAAACGGACTTTTACTAGTTACGCTGAGTGGAATTCCAAAAACAATTTTCACATCCTTATCAAAAATATTTAATTCCAAAGCTGCCTGACCAATAGTGTACATAATTCGGTTATCAATACGATGATTTGAAGCTATGCTCACAGCTGAGCCGATAGCAATTCCTAAATCGACATTATGAAAAGCACAAGCTGTAGTTTTTGGTCTTGTTGGGTCATCACAACTTTTGAAACCACAATAACCACATTTTTTTAATCCATAAGTTTCGTATTTCGAACCAAGAAGAACAATTGCTTCAGCATTAAGAATGTTGGCTGCATCTCTTGCGAAAAAAGCTTCTCCTGTTTGTTGTGAAATTCCAATCATTTTGTCAGAGAAAACTTTAATATCATCACCTGTTACTATTGCAGTGACCAGGTTGTTTTTTCCTCTTGCTTTAGGCGCTGTACGTGCTGCAATAATTATCTTTTTTGCAATTTCAATTACAGTTTCATTTATAATTTGCTCTTCTTTAATAATTGCCATTACTGATTCATTTACTTATGTGATATGTTAATTGTCATTCGCTTCGCTGTCATTAAGTTGTCATTCGCTTCGCTGTCATTAAGTTGTCATTCGCTTCGCTGTCATTAAGTTGTCATTCGCTTCGCTGTCATTAAGTTGTCATTCGCTTCGCGTCATTAAGTTGTCATTCGCTTCGCGTCATTAAGTTGTCATTCGCTTCGCTGTCATTAAGTTGTCATTCGCTTCGCTGTCATTAAGTTGTCATTCGCTTCGCGTCATTAAATGGTCATTAAGTTGTCATTTAGTTGTCATTAAGTTGTCATTAAGTTGTCATTCGCTTTGCTGTCATTAAGTTGTTGCAGAAAGGTCTTCTGACTTCGGTCTTCTGACTTCTGACTTTTTTGTCATTAGGTTGTCATCCATACGGACAAGTTTAGGTTGTCATTTGGTTGTTGCAGAAAGGTCTTCCGACTTCGGTCTTCTGACTTCTGACTTTTTTGTCATTAGGTTGTCATTAAGTTTAACCACCTAACAATATCACAATATAACAATTTAACAATATCAC
>JAIPBB010000274.1 GCA_021739805.1 Saprospiraceae bacterium
GTGGTTATTGGACACCATCATCATCTGCATCAGCACAAGCAAATAATTCTGCTTATTTCTGGCATAGATATTCTTGTAATGTACCTGCAGCGGCTTCTACAACCAGCACTAAATTTCGATGGGCACAATTAGCTACATCAAATACAGGTTTTGATGCATGGGGAATTGATGAAGTTCAGATTTCATGCCCAAACAACCAAAATGTAATATGGTCGCATGGCCCAACTGTTCTTAATCCAACTTCTCCAGTTTATCCTACAACAACAACTGATTATATAGTTGCAATTTTTGATTCTATGAGTAACTTTGCTTTTGATACTGTCAGAATAACTGTTCTTCCTGTTCCTAACCCTGACCTTGGTCCTGATACTTTTATTTGTGATAATGGAACTAATCATGCAATATTTGATGCAGGAGCAGGATATAATTCATATCATTGGAATACTAATGCAACAACCCAAACTATAACACCTAATATAAGCGGTTTTTATAGTGTTACTGTAACGAATGGAAATTGTAGCGGAGTTGATTCTGTTTATCTGACTATGACTTCGACACCTGTTGCAGATGCTGGAAGTGATGTAAGTATTTGCTATGGAGAAAACACCACTTTAACTGCTTTATCGCAACCTTCTGCAACCTATTTATGGAGTAGCGGTGAAACAACAAATATTATCAATGTTAATCCAACAACCACTACAACTTATGTAGTTACTGTTTCTCTAGGAAACAATTGTTATAGTAGTGATACCGTGGTGGTTACTGTTAATCCGCTTCCTGTAGCTAATGCCGGAGCTGATGCTGAAATTTGCTTTGGTGATTCAGTTCAATTAGTTGCAAGTGGAGGAATAAATTATTTGTGGAATACCGGAGCAAATTCAGCTAATATTTTAGAATATCCTACTGTAACTTCTGACTATTATGTTACTGTTACTGATGCCAATGGATGTCAGTCATCTGACCAGGTGGAAGTGGTGGTTAATAATTTGCCAAGTGTGGTAATTTTTACAGATGATGATGGAATTTGTCTTGGTGATAATACTATGCTTAATGCTCATGGAGCAGATTCATATTTATGGAACACAGGAGAGACTTCTGCATCAATTATAGTTGAACCAATCGAATCAACAACTTTTTCTGTAATAGGAACAAGCATTAATGGTTGTATAGGTCATAATGATAAATTCATTAGAGTGGAAGATTGCTCCACCTTTTTTGTTCCAAATTCTTTTACACCTGATAATAATGGAGAAAATGATTATTTCAAGCCTTATGGTGATTTTGATGGTATAAAATCATTCAGGATGGATATATACAATAAATGGGGAGAAAAAATATATACATCAAAAGATATTTATGGCGATGGTTGGGATGGAGAATATAATAATCAAAAAGTCCCCGAAGGTGTTTATACATATTTTATGACATTCATTAATGCCTGGGATAAAGAATTTTCTAAAACCGGAACTGTTACTTTGATAAGGTAGTCATTCGCATAGCTGTCATTAGGTTTGCGTCATTCGGTTGTCATTTGCTTTGCGTCATTCGGTTGTCATTTGCTTCGCTGTCATTAAGTTGTCATTAAGTTGTCATTCAGTGGTCATTCGCTTCGCTGTCATTCGCTTTGCTGTCATTAATTGTCATTTGCTTCGCGTCATTCAGTTGTCATTCGGTTGTCATTTGCTTCGCGTTATTAAATTGTATTCTACGGTTCTTCCGACTTCGGTCTTCTGACTTCTGACTTTTTTGTCATTCGCTTCGCTCTCATTAAGTTGTCAGTTATCAATATAACAATTGAACATTGTAACAATCGAACAATATAACAATCGAACAATTGAGCAATTGAACAATCAAATTTCTAATTTCTATGTACTATGTACTAATAATCTAACAATCTAATAATTACATCATTTTCGCATTCAATCATTCCCTCATTTACATTCCGTTTACATTCCCTCAATCCTTGGCACATCAATTGGTTTTAAGATGCCATAACAAATTAATAGGAGGAACAAAAAATGAAAACAAGAATCGCAACACTCGCAATCCTGATGAGCTTGTTAACATTCAGCTCATTCGCAATGAATTCTCAACTAAATCTAAGAATGTTCGACAACTCAAGATTTTATTTTGTTTTTGACGGACAAAAATATAACAGCAACACAAACTCCTATCAAATTTTCAATATTACTCCTGGAAACCATATGTTAAAAGTTTTTAAAATAATGGGAACTCCATATGGCAATAATGGAAATGTTGCAAAAGTAATTTTCACCGGAAATGTTTTCATCCCAGCCGGAAAGGAAGTTTTTGGAGTTATTGATAGATTCAACCGTTTCTCAATAGTCAGGCAAATTCCTATTAAAGTTGGAAACGGTCATGGAAATCATGGTAATAACGGACACAATGGAAACAATTGTTATGGATACGGGCAAAATGGATATTACAGCCAATATTATTACAACACTAACACTTACTATAACACTGCTCCAGCATGTTTGACAAATCGAGACATTCAACAATTAAAAATGACTATGAGAAGAACTGCTTTTGATGAATCAAAGTTACAAATTGCAAAACAAGCAATCAGGGCAAATAGAATTGAAGCCAGAGACGTTCTGGAACTTATGAACGAACTCACTTTTGAATCTTCAAAATTGAAACTGGCAAAATTTGCATACAACTACACTATAGATAAAAACAGATACTTTTTGGTTAATAATGGGTTTACATTTGAAAGCAGTATCCGCCAATTGAACATCTACATTCAATCACAAAACAGATAAAAACAGAAAAACCGCCTTGAAATTTTCAGGGCGGTTTTTGAATTATCAATCAGGGTTTCACTTAAGTGAAGCCTTGATTTTTTTTTTTTTTTTTTTTTGGACACACAAACCGTCTGAATCCCAACAATAAATGATAATATATATAAATAGTCATAATTGCATAAATAAATTAATGAAATTAAATTTGGTTTTAAAGAATATTTAATGTACTTTTGAAACCAGTATATGTATTTGGCGAAAATAAGAAGGAGATTTTAAAGACCTTTTAAGATATACAAATGATTGCAAACTTTACAATAATTCTAACCTGGCTAAGCATTTTGTTGGTAATGTTTGCATTACATCATTACATCATTACATCATTACATCATTACATCATTACATCATTCAAAACACTCTATCTATCTATCTATCTATCTATCTATCTATCTACGAAATAATTACCTTTCAATATTTTCAAAAGTTTTTAAAGTTATACCCCAAAATGGGTTTTACATAAATTAGAGTTTATTCAATAAATTTTTCAAAAAAAAAAGCTGATATTAACTAATCACCGAATATTTTTTGGAAAATTTTAAAATAAGAATAAACCAAATTTTGATATTTAGTTAAATGAATTTCTTCCACACCTACAAAGGTGATTATATTAAAACCCCACTTAAATTTTTTATTTGTTGGAGGTTGTAAATGAGTATGAAAAGAAAAATATTTTATAAATTTAAAAACTTAAAAATCTAAAAAATGAAAAATAAAATATTAATTTTGTTATGTGCAGCACTAATTTTTGGCTGTAGTGACAACGAAGATTTAATGCAAAATAATAAATCAGTAAGTAGAGTTTCTCAAGCAACCGTTTATAATTTATTATTATGCCCAAATGACACTAATGAGGAAGCAATAAATATGATACAATATGATTGGGGAATTGAAGCAAGAACAGTTATGAGTAATTCAAATGATTATGCAACAATATTAGCTGCCCTAATTGCAGATAATGATCATACTATGTTATTTGATGATTTAGGAATTAATCCTGCGGTTTCAGAATTCACTGGCCCTGATGGTATAGTTTATGAACCTTATTTATGGCTCTATAATGCTGATCTTGCAAATTTTAATGAGGAACTAGAGCCTTTTCTTTGTATAGGGGAAGATATTGATATTGATTTAGCTGATCCGGATTTCTACACTAATGATGATGATCAGGATATGGACGATGAATTTATGCCCGGTTGGAATTTTGCGACTAGTTTTGGAAACGAAGTAATAAATGAAACCGAAGCAAATGATATGGAAGAACCATTATTTATAGTAACATTTGCAGAAAAAGATGTTGACCTTGACAATTCTAATCCAGTTGGCAAACAGGGCAATATAGATCATCCTATTGATCCTGAAGCTGGTCAAGTACGGTTTTGGTCAACAGCATATAGAATTCATAAAAGATTTGATAATTCAAAGCGTTCTGAAATTAGATTCGCATATCGTATGACGAGAAATGGAACTTTGTTGAGTCCAATGGATTCTCGACAGTATAAAATTCACAAAGATAATTTAAATCAATGGTTTACAGTTGGTCGTCCACTTTTATATTATTATCCTAATAATACATGGGGAGAATTTTTGAGTACTGATTTTGTTGAAATGTTTGGTGTTATGTATGAATATGATTGGTTTAGAATTTTTAGAAGTAAAAGGATACTTGTAGACCCAAATTCTCCTGATCATATAGTGGAAATAAAGTTTAAAGCTAAATTATCAACTGATATTTATGCAACTTTTTCAGGGGATGATTGGTCATATATGGTTCTTGGTTATACGTATGGTGCTGTTGATGATGCCGGTATGAAGTATATTAAGAATTTGTAATCGTTATAATTTATTAATGATGAAATTTAAAATCTATATTAAAACTAATATTGTATGGATTATTCTTATAATTTCACTTTTAACTATTATCCCCAAAGGATATTCTCAAGGAATTAATAGGTTTGATGGTTATCAAATAAAGTTAAATTCGGGGCTTCGTCTTATTCCTAGGTATCCTGTTTTTGGAGTAATGGGTGGATTAGGTTTTCACCATCCTGATAAAAGAATGGGATTGAATCTGGGAATTGATTATATGATTCCTAAGTTAATTCCAGTAGATGTGCCAGTTTGGAACGATAAATCATATCTAATTTATTATTTTGAATTGACATATAAAGTTCTTTATTATAAAGATGAACCATTGCTTATTGGAGTTGGTCTGGAAAAACCTGCTTATACAATTGACCCATTCAATAAGTCCCATTATTCCAACAATTCATTATTTATTTGTTTGCAAAGGCAAATTTGGATTACTGATTTATTTATTCGTTATTCTGAATCTATAGGAAACCGACATATTGGATGGTATTTTACTAATCATCGACATATAACTTTAGGAATAAATTATTCATTTGATATAAGCAGAAGAAGGAGTAAGTTGAATTTAAATTAGTTAAATTACCCTACCAGAGTTTGGAACTCTGGAAGGGTTTTAATGCAAAATTTCGAACTTAAAGATTTTCTTAACTAACAAAATCAGAATTTTTTCTTTTGGCAGCTACAAAATAACCAAGGAATTTCTAAATCCCAACAATAAATGATAATATATCTAAATATACATAATTGCATAAGTAAATTAATGAAATTAAATTTGGTTTTAAAGAATATTTAATGTACTTTTGAAACCAGTATATGTATTTGGCGAAAATAAGAAGGAGATTTTAAAGACCTTTTAAGATATACAAATGATTGCAAACTTTACAATAATTTTAATTTGGCTAAGCATTTTGCTAATAGTGGTCTCATTACATCATTACATCATTACATCATTACATCATTCAAAACACCCTATCTATCTATCTATCTATCTATCTATCTATCTATCTATCTATCTACGAAATAATTACTTTTCAATATTTTCAAAAGTTTTTAAAGTTATACCCAAAAATGGGTTTTACATAAGGTGGAGCTTCTTAGCAGAATTTTCACATATCTTGAAAAGCTGTTATTAGAGCATTTAATAATAGTTTTGAGATATAAAGAATAACAAAAGAAAATTAATAATAAATTAATCTTAAAAACAATGAAAAAACTTTATTATATTTGCTTAACAGCAATAGTTTTGTTAGCTATGAATAACAAAAATTCATACTCTCAATTTTTTGTTGCTGCAATATACAATGATTTGGTTGCGGCAAATGTCAATGGTGTTGAAAATACCGGAAACGATGTTCGTGTTTTTTCGACTAATACTGATTATAATATGTACATTATGACCTGGGATGGAGATGCTCCCGGTTTTGCATGGGATGATGCATTAAATGGCTATACAGGAACTCTTGATATTGAAGGAGTACAACAAGGAACTGTTACTGACCCTGATATTGTACTTTATAATGATGGAGATATGCATGCACTCATTGTATATCTTTTAGATGATGATGTGTATTATGAAACCTGGGATTATGATGCTGGAGCTAATACATGGAATTTAACTAATAACCCTTCGGCAATATGTTCTGATGATTGTGTTTGCCCAAATGTTGATGTTGATGAAACCGGTAATACTGCAGTAGTATGGGAAAAAGATAATCGGATATATGCAGTTGCTGGTGACATACAGGGTAATTTTCAAGCAACCTTGCTTATTAAAGAAGGACATACACCTGATGTTGCTTTGAATACTGATCCAAATCTAACACCTGATCCACCGGTAAATTTCGTATATGTTCAAGATGTCGGAACCAATTCTTATTTAAGGTCTTTAGGCACTTATTATTCAAATATATTTAATGGATGGGCTGTTGGAGGTTACAATACTTTATATACAGCAGATTTAAGCAATAACGAGTATTTTGGCAGACCAAGAATTGCAGGACCAATATATAACATATATGGTCCATTAGAATGTGAAATAGTTGTAAAATACTATAGAGCTGGACGTCATTATATTCAAAGTCATCATATTAATAATCCTTCAAGTCCTGAAATTATAAACAATAATCTTCCTGTTGACATTAGCGGTGAAATTAATAAAGACCCTGCTGTGAGCTATGTTGGCGACCATATTATTGTATCCTGGACTTATGATGATGCGGGTCTTGGATATGCATCAAGTACTGTTGATGTTATTAGTCGTCAATTATATGCATATGATGGCACACTCCCACCACCACCACCACCACTTCCTCCTCCTCCTCCTTTTGATGTTTATTCAGTAGTAAATCGTTATACAAATGGTGTGCAAGGTATTTCTTCGGTAGCGGGTCGCTTTTCAAAGATTCCATATTTCGAGGATAAATTAATTACTTTCTTTGATGAAGATATTTCTGTAGTAAACTACAAAATAAGACCTTTTGCAAGTACACAATTTCGTTATAAACAACCTGAAATTGAAGCTGATATTTATCCCAATCCTACAATTAATATTGTAAATATTAAAATTGATAACGATTTTGAAACCGCAAAACTTGAACTCTATAATTTGCATGGACAAAGAATAATACAAAAAGCAATAACAGAACAAAAATTTGAATTGGATGTTTCAGAATTAAGGTCGGGGATTTATAAACTTCGAATAATAACAGATAATAGTAGTGATACAAAAAATATTTCAATTATTAAATAATTAAGT
>JAIPBB010000009.1 GCA_021739805.1 Saprospiraceae bacterium
AATATTACTGTATAAGCATTAATCTTATTGCTAACAAGTTGATCTCCACCAGAGCTTGCTTCCTCTTCAGATTAACGCCGGAATATTACAAATTAATTTTTAATTTTCTACCAACCATTTTTGCACACATTACCTTAAATACAAACAAATCTAAAATCGTTAATCGATGTTCTCCCGACACTTCGTTTACGCAACAGGCTTGTTCTTAAATCAATTTATTTACAATTGTTGACAAACACGATTTTAGTTAATACCGATGTGAATTAATTAACAGTCCAAATCTAATATTAAATATTGTTTCACACGGCATTAACCATTGTAAAACTCAAAATGTCCTTTGGACTATTTTGAATTAACAATTGGTATAACATTGCAAAAACAATCAATTAACTGAATATCCAAAAAAAAAGCCCTTAGAAAATTTCCAAGAGCTTTCTATATAAAGTTTTATTTTTAATCTTCGTCCTGTTCTTCTTCGTATGCTTTCAGTAGTTTATCCTGAATGTCTGATGGAACCTGGCCATATTCATTAAATTTCATTGTAAACATTGCTCTGCCACTGGTTAGTGAACTTAAGGTAGTTGAATATTTATTCATTTCGGCAAGAGGAACTCTTGCTTTAATTTTCTGATAATTTCCTTCTCCGTCCATTCCCATAATCAAAGCTCTTCTTCCCTGAAGGTCAGTCATAACACTTCCCATCATATCTTCAGGAACCATAACTTCAACATCAAAAATCGGTTCAAGAATTTTTGGACCGGCTTCTTTAAACGCCATTGAAAAAGCATTTCTTCCTGCAAGTTTAAATGAAATTTCATTAGAATCAACTGAGTGCATTTTTCCATCATAAACAGCAACTCTAATATCTCTTGCATAAGAACCTGTCAAAGGACCTTGCTCCATTCTTTCCATTATTCCTTTAAGAATGGCAGGTAAGAAACGGGTTTCGATAGCACCGCCAACAATACAATTATAAAATATCAACTTGCCACCCCAATCAAGATCTACTTCGTCTTTTCCTCTAATGTTTAAAGTAACTTCTGAATCGCCTTTGCTAATTACTAATGGAGCGACAGACGATTTACGCATAGTTTGTTTTAATCTAAAGTTCTTTGGTTCGGGCATACCTTCAATATATGGTTCAATCAACATATGCACTTCACCAAATTGCCCTGAGCCACCTGATTGTTTTTTGTGCATATATGTTGCTTGAGCAACTCGAGTAATAGTTTCTCTATATGCAATTTTTGGATTAATATAATCAACTTCCACTTTTTCAAGTTTCTCAAGATGCCATTTTAAAATATTTAAATGAAGCTCTCCCTGGCCTTCAACTATCATTTGCCTAAGCTCTTTTGAAAAACCCGGAACAATAGTTGGGTCAACTCTATGATATGAATTTAACGCTGCTCCTAATTTCTCATCATCATTTGAATTTTTTGCTTTCACTGCAACCCTGAATTTCGGTTCAGGAAACTCCATAGGTTTAACAATAATTCCTTTAGCTTTTGGAGTATTTAAAGTTTCATTTATTTTTGTTGCCTTAAGTTTGATAGTTGCTCCAATATCTCCAACAACAATTTTATCAACCTTTTCACGCTTTTTACCTGCTGTAATTAATAATTGTGGAATTCTTTCTTTATTACCGTTTTTCGCATTCAAAAGATCCATTCCTTCTGTTACTTCACCTGATAAAACTTTGAAATAAACTATCTCTCCAAGATGAGACTCTTGGCCTGTTTTAAACACAAACAATGTAGTCTCTTTGCTTTCAGGTGAAATTTCTTTACCGTCTGCAGTTATATATTTTTCTAAATCTGATGAAAGGGGTACTGATGAATTAATAAATTCCATCAATCTGTCAACACCCATATTTTGTTTTGCTGAAATACAAAACACAGGAAATAAATCTCTGTTAACAAGTCCTAGTTTTAGCCCTTTTGCCATTTGTTCTTCATTAAGAGTTCCTTCTTCGAAGAATATCTCCATTAAAGCTTCGTCACTTTCGGCGGCTGATTCAATTAATGTTTCTCTAAGTTCTTCAACCTTTCCCATTTCTGAATCAGGAATATCTAATATTTCAGGATTACCTCCGCCTGTAGGATATTTATATAATTTCATCGAAATCACATCAACGATAGAATTGAATCCAAGTCCTGTTGATATTGGATATTGTGCAATTGTAACTTTATCACCGAATTGAGTTTTCAATTGACGGATTGTCTCATCAAAATTTGCTTTTTCGTGTTCTAGTTGGTTTATAACAAAGGCAACCGGCATATTTTCTTTTGTAGTATATCGCCATGTTATTTCAGTACCAACTTCAACACCATTTTGTGCATTTACAACCATAAATGCAGTATCGGCAACTTTTAAGGAGGCTATTACTTCGCCAATAAAATCATCAAAACCCGGTGTGTCAATAATATTTATTTTCTTTCCATTATACTCAGTATAGAGTAGAGTTGAAACAACAGAATTCTCTCTTTCAAGTTCAATTTCTCGATAATCTGAAACAGTGTTTTTGTCGTCAATTGTACCTCTTCTATTAATAACACCACCTAAAAAAAGCATTGTTTCAGCTAAGGTGGTTTTTCCTGATTTTGCACCTCCGATGAGAGCAATGTTCTTTATTTCGTTCGATTGATAAACCTTCATTTGCGTTTATTTATATTTATAAAATTATCCAATTTTTTAAGGACGGTAAAAGTATGAAAAACTGTTTAATCTACCAAAAAAGACTTTAATGATAATTGCTTTATTTGCTTCGCATCATTTACTTCGTGTCATTTGTTTCACGTCATTTGTCCTGCGGACGTCATTTACCCTACGGGTGTCATTTGCTTCGCATCATTTGTTTCACGTCATTTGCCCTTCGGGCGTCATTAACCCTAGGGGTGTCATTTGCTTTGCGTCATTTACTTCGTGTCATTTGTTTCACGTCATTTGTCCTGCGGACGTCATTTACCCTAGGGGTGTCATTTGCTTCGCATCATTTGTTTCACGTCATTTGCCCTTCGGGCGTCATTAACCCTACGGGTGTCATTTGCTTCGCGTCATTTGTTTCACGTCATTTACCCTACGGGTGTCATCTGCTTCGCATTATTTGTTTCGCATCATTATTTGTAATTTTTGCAATTGAATGACTACTAAATGACAAAGAATGACAACCTAATGACCATTAATGACTACATAATGACAAGCTTGTGACTAATTATGACATTATGATTCTATTCACCATTTCATGAATCTCTTCCCAGGTTTTATCGCTAATTTTCGCCCCAATAACTTCTATTACTTTTCCTGAAAGTACAGAACCAATATCACCACATTTATCAAGAGATAATCCTTTTGTCAGACCAAACAAAAATCCTGCGGCATAAAGGTCGCCGGCTCCGGTTGTGTCGATACTGTTAGCTTTTATAACGCCAATTTTATGAAACTCACTATTTCGTTTAACTAATGAACCATTCTTGCCAATTTTCACCACTGCAATATCACAAATTGCTGCAAGTTCATTTAATGCTTCTTCAGTTTCTTTTCCTGTGAAAGCTTTTGCTTCTTCTTCATTTGCGAAAATTATATCAACATAATCTTTTACAATTCTTTGAAGAAATTCAATATTGCCTTCAACCACATTATAACTTGCAAGGTCAAGAGAAACCAAAAGTCCATTCTCTTTAGCCATTTTAACTGCCTTCTCAATTAAATCATGATTTTGAACCAAATATCCTTCAATATGAAAATAGTTGTATCCATGAAAGGTGGCAGGAGTTATATCATCAGCCGATAGCTCAATTGCTGCTCCAAGATAGGTTGCAAATGTTCTTTCAGAATCGGGACTTACAAGAGCAACAGCTAAACCTGTATCAGCAATTCCAATTGGTAAATTTGGATTGATATTGCTTTGGAGCATATCGTTTTTGAAGAATTCTCCATATTTATCATTTCCTACTTTTCCCATGAAACCTGTTTCGATTCCCAGCTTAGCAAGACCATGAATAGTGTTTGCTGCAGAACCACCCGATGCTTGTTGCTGTTCTAAATCTTTGGTTCCTTCGATTACAATATTGCTATTTTCTTTATCAACTAATTGCATACTTCCCTTTGGCAGAGAGAATTTTTCTAATGTTGCATCATTGTCGAGCTTTGTCATTATATCAACTAATGCATTGCCAAGGCCTAAAACTTTTGTCATTTTATTAAAGATTTTATGGTTCTACTATTATTCTAATGGAGAGGTAATGTATGTAATTTCATATAGCTTTCAAGGCTGGAAGTCAGAAGACCGAAGCTGGAAGTAAGCTCACTTCTGTCTTCTGACTTCAAACCATTTTCAAAGACGAAATCATTTTGTACATTTTGATAAATTCTTAATTCCAATAAAATCGTTGTAGTACCGATTAAATTATATAAAAAAAGCCACTTTGCGGTGGCTTTTACTTTTGCTCCTCCTCTTGGACTCGAACCAAGGACCCTCTGATTAACAGTCAGATGCTCTAACCGGCTGAGCTAAGGAGGATTCTAAAAAAGTGGTGCAAAAATATACTTAAAGATTCAATTACGCAAAACTTTTTTAATAAAATATTACTAAAATGTTAAATAATTTTAAAAGCATCAAATAATCATCTAAATTTTAAGCATTTATAGTTTTCTAATCGAAACAAAATAGCAAATAAAATTTTAAAATTCATTTTAAATAATATCCATAAAAGCAAAAATTGCTAATTAATCTATTGTAACATTCTTCACTCTTCCAACTTCCCCTGATTCCAACATGACTTTAATTCCATGAGGATGGTTTGGCGATTTGGTAAGTATTCTTTTTACAATGCCTTCGGTTAGTTCAGATGTTCGCTGGTCTTGCTTTTGAACAACTTCAACTAATGAACCGATTTGGATATTGCTTCTAATCTTGCCGTCAAGTTTTTCATTTTCCATATGGATTATATTTATTGATTAATTAGAGTCTGTCAATGTCCAAGAGTTACAATTATTATATAAAAACTCAAATTTCAAGTACCAAAATTCAAATAAATTACAATGTTCAAAAATACAATGATCTAAACAGTTTCATCGCTGTTTTAAATATCAATCCAAACGGGCTTCCTTCGCTCGAATGGACAAGTTTTGATTATTGATATTTGGAATTTATTCATACGGACAAGTTTTGTCATTTGTTTTTTGTTATTTGGTGCTTTATGTAAAAACTTGTTTGACTTCATGTATAGACACTAATTATTCCCTTCTTATTTAAAAATTCAAGTGACAAATAATTGTAAGTTTCACTTCATCCGAAACCATAAATGTATTTGTCTCTTTTCCAATATTGTAGTCAAGTCGGTTTAATGTCAGATTTCCAAGCAAGACATTATCTTTATAACCAAAAATTATTTCAACATCTTTGGTTACACCATGAATTGTCAGTTTTCCCCGGGTTTTATATACTCCGCCATCAATAACAACAGATTCAGATTTAAAACAAATTTCAGGATATTTTTCTACATGAAAAAAATCAGCCGAACGCAAATGAACATCTCTCTTTTTGTCATCAGTGTTTATTGTTGAAGCATCAATGCAAACATTAAAACTTGATTTGTCTAATTCTTTAGGCTTAAAAACAACAGTTCCGGTCATTCCATTAAATGAACCTTCAACAGTTCTTACTTCCATATTACCAATTTCAAAAGTTACTTTCGACTTTTCGGCATTTATTGTTTGAGCTTTTCCGGTTGACATCATAGCCAGCCATACAAAAGCTATTATTCCTATTTTATACATGAGTTAGTTCTTTAGTTTAAAACTACAAATTTAGAATGATTTTAAATAAGAACCTATTAATTGGTCATTATTTAACTATTATTAACATCCTTAAGTGGTTGTAATTATAGAAATAATAGTTTTAGAAGTTCAAAGAATAGCGGCTAAATATTAGTAGAACCATTAATTCCCAAAATCTTATCTATCTGATTCTTTGACTCATTCATAAAGTCAGTATAGGTTTCGGGTCTTTGTCTGTTTAGATAGAGTAATAATAATCCAATCACAGTATATTTCAACTGAGATTTTTTGCAATTTAACTCTTCCGCCTGAATTAAATTATTTTTTAGGCAATAATCCCAATCTGCTTCACAAACATTGTCTAAAGAGCCATTAATCACATCAATTGTTGTTTGTTTATTACCGAAATCGCCAACTTTTGCCAGATAAAACAAATCAAATATCCCGGGATATTCAACAAAATAACTAATGTAAGCCAGGGAATTTTCTTTTATCTTTTCTAATCCTTTCGTATTTTGTTTTGTATGGCTTTCAACAAATTCTTTACACTCATTCTGAAAATCACTTACACACAAAAACACTAATTCATTAACGTCTCTAAAATAATTATACATAGTTGCGAAAGAATACCCGGCTTTATCAGCTATATTTCTAACACTTAAACTTTGCAGTCCCTCCCCTTTTAATATTTCCTTTGTTGCCTGAATGAAATACTCTTTCATTCTTTTCTCCTGAATTTCTTTATTTTTCATCCTTATAAAATTTAATTAACAGTGCAAATATATTGAACATTGTTCAGAATTGCAAATATTGTTCAGAATTTTGTGAAATTATTTTTAATTGACTATAAGGAAAGATGAATAAATTGTAAATCTGTCAAATAATCAAAAACTTACGGTTTGGATTTATTGCATATTGTGTGATGTGAATTCTATTCTTGACCGATAAGCTTCACTTTGCTTTCAGCTAGTTTAGTTTTAATATATTCCTTCAATTGCTCAAAAGTCATATTCTGGGTTTCAAGACTAATCTTGTTACGTATTTCACGCATCATTTTCACAGCATCAAATGATTTTTCTTTTTTAGTCGTCATCATATTTTATTAAATCTTTAGGACTTCTTATTTCGAAGATCAGAAACAACGAAAATTATCTAATTTCTGACCAGTCTTTCAAAAAGCTTATAAGTTGCTTCGTGAAACTCTTCGTCAAAATAACCTCCGACTACAGATGTGTCTATATATATCTTCTGTTTCATTTTTTTTACAAATATAGTCAAAAATACGAATTAGGTCAATTATAGCATTCTTAATAAAATGCGTTTTAATGATTTATATTTTTTATACGACTTAATGTCTATAAAATGAATAATATTGGTTGAAACCTAACTGTGGTATTACCTTTTTTAGCCTTAATATTATAAATCAAAATTATATTACCTTCTTGGATGTACTTCTTAAGAACACTCATTTCAAGCTTGTTAGATGTAATAACTTTGGTGCTAGCAAGACGTCCCATTCCATGTGGGAACAACATTATGTTGTATTCAAGTGAGTCAATTTGAGAATTAAATAACTTTTCACCGATTAAACTAATAAATTTGTCTTTTTCAAAATATAAGTGATTAAAAACGGAATCAACCTCAGAGAATTTATAGTTTATTTCAGACTCTTTTGAATAAAAAACTCTATTGGAAGAATCAGGTAAAATAAAGTTCCATGAGTTGACATTATTAAGTTTAGAAAGAAACGGATTATCATTACAAATTGAATCATTATAGAATATCTTGTAATATCCTCTAGGATAATAAATTAAAATGTTGTATTTCTTTAGCTTCTTACCATTATAAAGTACTGATAAATCATTGTAAAACTCACAATTAATAGTCCCATAATATGAATTTGGTTTAGGATTATTTAGCCTTGATAATCTACATCCAAAAATACAGCAAGTAATTAATATTCCAATTAGTATTATGTTGATGGTTTTCATTCTTAAAAACTCAAATGTACATGAATAGGAATTATATACTTTACCGCCACTTTTTGGCTATTTACTTCTCCGGGGATCCACTTTGGAATATTATAAAATATTTTGTCTAAATTATTTCTAAGTTCTTTCTTCATTTCATCAATTCTTTTATCATCAATACACATAGGTCCAACTATTCTTAAAGAATTAGTCTTAATACTACTATCAGCATAAACTATTATTTCAAAATATACTTTATCAAACCAACAGTTAGTATCAACTTCAGGCCATTCCAGTTTAGAACTTAACAATCTCATGAAATCTGTATTTGACAATGACATTTCAGGCATTTTGTCAGCTGAATTATAAACCTTAACACCATAAGAGTCAAGCTCAAAAGAATGAATCATGTCATTTGGTTGAGCAGCAAGATTAAAACTTAATATAATTCCTATTAGTAATGTTATTATTTTCATTTCATTAATTTGCTACAACTTCTAAATATCCCCCAGTTATAGCTTATACCCAACAAACGGTAGTCAACTATTAACATTTTTATTCAAACTTAAACAAATTTTCAATATCTTACCCAAATAAATATACTTTGATTTAATTAATCTTTGTTTGGTTCAAAGAAAAACATTAATCATTAACATCCCAAAAAACAAATATTATTAATAACTACCATTTTTTTGGCTATAGAAGGCTCTGCCGATTAGTCTTATCATTGAACAGCTTATAATTTGTGACCGGATGAGTTATAATTGATGAGATATAAACTAGAGCTTACTGCGATGACTTTACTGTCAATCTGCTAAGATTTATTTGTGGGAATTATAGCTATAATGTTAAAGCGAACCAAGCCATAAACTTTATTTAGTGATAACAATATGAACTTTTTATGTTTTAAAATTTAATCGATATTTCCAAATGTCCGCCCAATCCATCAGTTATTATCCTTTGAAGTGTTGAAAATCGAATATCTTTTAAATCCTTCTCTAATTTTGAGATATATGATTTATTAGTCCCTGCAAGTTCAGCAAGCTGTTCCTGGGTCATCCCTTTCTCTTTTCTTGCTTGTTGAATAAGCACTCCCAATTTGAAAGCTTCATATCCATCTTCAAATTTGTCGCGTTTTTTTGTTCCTTTTTTACCAATTTCTTCATCAATAAATTGATCTAAAGTCTTAATATTGCTTTTTTTCATCATAGTACTCCTTCCTTATTTTTTGAGCTTTTTCAATTTCCTTTAATGGTGTCTTTTGGGTCTTTTTTTGAAATCCATGACCCACAACTACAATATTTTCATCATCGAAAAAACAAAAAATTCTATAGATACTACTGCCTAATTGAACCCTTATTTCATATAATCCATCAGTATTGTCAAGATGTTTAAAATAAATTTCAGGAACTATATATAATTCTTCAATAATCCTAAATGTCCAAATAATCTTGACTTGAACTTTCTTTTTCTGCGATCTATAGAAGTCTCTGAAATAATCCTTAAAAAATATCAGTTCTCTCTTTTTCATTATTATGCAAATATATATAAAGTAGTCCGAAAAGGCAACTTTGTTTGAAATTTAATTATATTTTGAAATTTAATAAACTTTTGTTTGATTTACAGTAACAATATTTTTTGAGTGGAGGAATTACAATTAATAAGAATTTTATAAGTATTTTTCATATAACTTTTTTACTTCAGAATGGTCAATAGTATTTCCTTGCTCTATATCATCTATGCCTAATTGAATCTCAGTTTTTTCAAATTCGCTTAATTCATCCCACCAATCATTTGGGTTCTTATTTCGAATTTTAATAAGTTTTTCAATCGTATTAAAATCCTGAATCTTAGCAATCCATTCAATTAGCTTGAGCTTTTCTGCATGAATATTCATTTGGTGTTTTTTTTAACAAAAGTACTAAAAAAGATGTTTTTTTACAAATTTGAAATCTTTCTGTTAATTATCTCAACTATTGATTACAAAGCTAATTTGCTTTTATCTATTTTAGCTGAATAAATTTCTTTGGTCATTATATTTCAATTTAACCGGTCACAATTTATGATCGGATTATTTATAGATCAAATTCCTGTACAACGTTCCCGGGCTTTGCGTTGGTGGGCATTAGAATGCAACCAACTGTCTGCCCACTTTAATGTTTATTAATTTCTCAAATGTTTCTGTACCCACTGCCCGCCCACTAACCCAAAACCCGTGTTGGCAAATGGTGTTCATTTATTTCATTATCTTTCCATTTTTATGAATATGACTTTTTATTAAGTCTACTTATAAATATATTTAATGACTCCAAAAAAAGTTGCAATCCAAATTGTTTTATCTTCTATTGCTATATCTAAATAAACATTTCTAATTCCATTGACAAGTTTATGAATTTCTGTTTTACCATCTTTGTATCTAACTAATCCATCGTATGTTACCATCCAAACCGTTCCATTATCATCAATTACTATCTTCTTTACTGTATTGTCAGGCATTGTATTATTTTCTACATTATAATGAGTCCATACATCATTAAAATAGACCGAAAACCCTCCATGAACTGCTGCACCATAGCCTATAATTAATTCTCCTGATTTTAAAAACAACAAAGATTTAACGCTGTTTTGAAGTTTGTTCTTGGATTCCTTAAAAGAGTTCCATTTTCCGTTCTTTCTTAATAAAAGACCTCCGTCATGACCGATTGCAATATTTCCTGAAGTATCTACTGCGATAGCTCTGATTGTTATTCCTTTAAATGGATAGTTTATCCTATCCCAACTTTTCCCATTATATACAGAAACACCTGACATCCCCCCGAAATAAATATTTCCTTTTGAATCTTCAGTAATTGCTATGACTGAGATATCTATTGTTAAAAGATCTTTTTCAGAAAAAATATCCCAATCTTTGCCATCATATTTTAATAAAAGTTGAGGTAATCCGGTACTGACCCATAAATTGTTTTTTGAATCAACAAATAAGGGGGATATGTATTTCCCAATGACTGGAGAATTTGTTTTATCAAATATCGTAAATTTCTTATCATCATATTTCGCTATTCCATTTACACCCGTACCAAACCATTTATTGCCACTTTTATCAATTGCCAATGACCAAATTTTATTTTCAGGTAAAGCAGAATTTGTCGTGTCAAGAATTGTATAATTCTGTGAGAATCCAGATATTAATATTATCACGAAAAAAACTATAAATATTAATGGTTTCATATTCTTTTGTATTAAATGATAAACTCTCAAAATTTGATTTAAAATTCTCATCAATTGTCATATAACCAACCTTAGTCAGCTATTAACATTTTTATTCAAATTTAAAACAAAATTTCAATATCTAAGCTAAATAAATATCATTTGGTTTAATTAATTTTTGTTTGGTTCAAAGAAAAACACTAATTTTCCAGTGGAGAATTTTTATAGTTTCAGCAGATGAGCAAGAAGAAGAAAAACAGCAAAAAAACCAAACAAATTCAAACGAAAGTTCAATCAAACAGACCAGCCTATTTGATTATTCTAATCCTGACTTTTATTCTTTACGGAAACACTATTCCAAATGATTTTGCTCTTGATGATATTTATTCAATTTCGGGAAATCAATACACAAAAAAAGGCTTCGAAGGCATAAATGATTTACTGACAAAAAACTACTTTTCAGGGTTTTATGGTGATATGGATATTGAGCTTGCAGGTGGAAGATATCGTCCGCTTTCGCTTGTAACTTTTGCAATTGAATATGAAATTTTTGGTGAGAATCCGCATATAAATCATTTTATTAATGTGTTGCTTTTTGCTCTTACGGGAATTCTGATTTACCTGATTTTATTGAACATACTAAAAAGGTACAAATCCAAAGAGTGGTGGTTTTCGATTCCGTTTATTGCAACTTTACTTTTTGTTTTTCATCCGATTCATACTGAAGTTGTCGCCAACATTAAAGGCAGAGATGAAATACTTTCATTGCTTGGAGCTTTGCTTAGCCTGTGGCTAATTTGGAAATACATAGAGACAAAAAAATCCCGAAATCTTTATTTGGCATTTATAACATTTTTCCTGGCTTTAATGTCAAAAGAAAATGCTGCTACTTTCCTTTTAATTATTCCATTAACGATTTACTATTTCTCAACCAAAAAACTTAAAAACTATTTGAAAATATTTATTCCTTTGGTTTTGGCCACAGTTGCATTTTTCTGGATTAGATTTTCCATTGTTGGAGGAATTGGCGGAAGCGATCCAACTGAACTAATGGATAATCCATTTCTCAATGCTTCATTTATTGTAAAATATGCAACTATTTTTTACACATTTGCGATTTACCTGAAACTTTTAATATTCCCACATCCATTAACCTGGGACTATTATCCTTACCATATTGAATTAGTCGAAGCCGGAAATATTATCACAATTCTTTCTTTTGTCTTCTTTCTGGCAATTGGAGTTTATGCAATTCTCACAATTAAAAAGAAAAGCATTTGGAGTTTTTGCATTTTGTTTTTCCTGATTAGTTTTTCAATTGTATCGAATCTGGTTTTCTCAATCGGAGCTTTTATGGCTGAAAGGTTTATGTATATTCCGTCACTGGCATTTTGCATTCTCATTGCCTTTGTGTTGGTTGAAACATCAAGCAAAATCTTTAAGAATTATAAAACTCATAAAAAGGCAGTTTTATTTTTTATCTCCATTGTCTTTCTGTTATTTTCGATTAAAACCATTTCCCGAAATACGACTTGGAAAGATGATTTCACTCTTTACACTCATGATGTAAACATTTCGAAAAACTCTGCAAAAAGCAATAATATAGCCGGACAGCATTATGCTTATCGGGCAAATCAAACAAAAAATCAAGTCGAAAGAAACGAGAATTTCCGTAAGGCAATAAGTTTACTTCGAAAGTCAATTGAAATTCACCCGAAATATATGGATGCTCTTTTCTATCTGGGAAATGTTTACTTTGACTACAATAAAAATCTTGACTCAACTTTTTATTATTATTTTAAAATCCTTGAAATTGATTCTGCTGAAAAACATGTTTTTGAAAACACTCAAAAGATTTTAAATACAAGTCAGGATATTGACTTTAAAATTAAGATTTACAGTAAATTATTTGAGTTTAATAAGGGTGATTATAATGTAAACTACTCTTTGGGTTCATTACTTGGCGAGCATAAAAGCAATCTTGATACTGCTATTTTCTTTATGAAAAATGCAATAGAAATTAACCCTAAAAAAGCTGATGCATATAAATTTCTGGGAACAGTTTACTATCTGAAAAATGATTTTAAAAATGCAGTTGAAATATTTGAAAAAGCTGTTGAACTCGACCCAAATGATGAGAGAATGAAGCAGTATTTGGGTGCGGCGAAACAGATAGAAGTGCCTAAAGTGAACTAGAGTTTGGAGTGCCTAGAGTTGTTGGTAGAATTTTAAACTCTAAGTACTCTAGGCACTTTAAGTACTCTAGGCACTTGACCATAAATAATTACTAAGTATATCATCTTAAACTAAAATTATAGATAAACATGAAAAGTATAATCATCATCGGAGCCGGCCTGGTTGGCAATGCAATAGCAATCGACCTTTCAAAACAATTTGATGTTACATCAGTTGACATAAATCCGCAGCCTTTAGAAAAACTGAAATCAAAACATAATATTAAAACTCTAACAGCCGATTTGTCGGATGCTGAAACTATTCATAAAATAGTTAAAGATTTTGATTTAGTTGTTGGAGCTTTACCTGGTTTTATGGGTTATAAGTCAGTTGAAAATGTTATAAAAGCAGGGAAGAATATGGTTGATATTTCATTCTTCCCTGAAGACCCCTTTCAATTGGATAAACTTGCAAAAGAGCACAATGTTACCATTGTAACCGATTGCGGAGTTGCTCCGGGAATGGGGAATATCATTCTTGGTTATCATAATAAAAAAATGATGGTGAACGATTACAAATGCTTTGTCGGTGGTTTGCCCGTAAAGCGTGAATGGCCTTACGAATACAAAGCAGTTTTTTCGCCAATTGATGTTATCGAAGAGTATATTCGTCCTGCACGATATGTTGAAGGTGGAAAGCTAGTTGTGAAAGAAGCCCTCTCCGATCCTGAACATTTGCATTTTGATGAAGTTGGAACACTCGAAGCATGGAATTCTGATGGTCTTAGAACTCTTATCGAAACCATGAATATTCCGAATATGATTGAAAAAACAATGCGATATCCGGGATGTATTGAGTATTTAAAAGTTCTTCGTGAAAGTGGTTTCTTTTCCTATGATGAAATTGAAGTTAAAGGAAATAAAATACGGCCAATCGACCTGACAGCAAAACTTCTTTTTCCAAAATGGAAACTAAAACAGGGTGAAGCTGATTTTACAGCAATGCGAATTATTATTGAAGGAAATGAAAAAGGTCAAAATAAGATTTATACTTATGAACTTTTTGATTTATATGATAAAGAAACTGATACAATTTCAATGGCAAGAACAACAGGCTATACTTGTACTGCTGCCGTTAATCTTGTAGTTGAGGGTTCGTTTAACAGAAAAGGCATAAATCCACCCGAATATCTTGGTGAAGATGAAAATCATTTTCTGTTTATTCTTCAATATTTGAGGGAAAGAGGAGTGATTTATCAAATTAGTAATGAATAATTAGAAATTGGTAATTATGAGAACACACAACTCATATTGTAAAAAATCAGCCTTTCCCCGCCCTAAAGGGTGGGCTGATTTTCAGAGAGTTCACCCTTTAGGGATGGGGTAAAAACTCTCTGAAAATCAATATTGATCTGTTTTCTTGCAAGCATTAATTACTAAATGAGTAAGATTTGAATGTTTAATTAATAGTTGCCTGATTCGGGTTACGAGTTGCGGGTTTCGATAACATTGAACGGAAATTTAAATTAAATTGTTAAATTATGAGAACGTTGAAAAATATTTTTCTTTTGCTAATAAGCTTCATTCTTGTATCCTGTAATTCCGGTTTACAAAATTCTGAAGATATAGTTGAGAATAATCGAAATATGCTTGATTCCATTGGTTTTGCAACAGCATCATGGCAAATGGAATCTGTGATGCAAAGAATTGATAGCCTGTTTTATAAAGATATTGCTGATTGTTTTCAAACTAATAATCTTGATGAAGGGACTTCGTGGAAAGCAGTGATTTCTCCTCATGATGATTATTCTTATGTCGGACCGGCTTATCCTAAAGTTCTAAAAAATGTAAATGCAAAAACATTGATTATTTTTGGTGTTGCTCATAAAGCAAAACTTCTTGGAATTCAGGATAAAATTGTTTTCGATAGCTTTGATAATTGGATTGAACCTTTTGGTCCTGTTAAAGTTTCTCCTTTCAGAAATGAACTAATAAAACATCTTGATACAAATTTTTATTTAGTGAGTGATTCTCTCCATAAAATAGAACATTCAGTTGAAGCACTTTTGCCATTCCTTCAATATTACAATGCAAATATTGATATTGTCCCTATTCTTGTTCCTTATCTGCAAAAAGATAAATTGGATAAAATTGCTAAGCAGTTTTCAGTAATTTTAAAGGATTTCGCAAAATCGAATAACCTAAAATGGGGCGATGATTATGCAATTGTAATCAGTAATGATGCAGTCCATTATGGTGATGAAGATTGGGGAACAAGCGAATTAAATTATTATGGAAGTGATTCAGCCGGTTACGAAAAGGCAGTTCAGCATGAAAAGGAAATAATTGACAAATGCCTGACCGGCAGCATTACTGATGATAAGATTCAATTGTTTTATGATTTTACTATTGATAAGAATGACTACAAAAAAAGCCTTTGGTCATGGTGCGGACGCTACTCTATTTCAATGGGATTGTTAACTGTTTTAGAATTACAAAAACTCTATAATACTGAGGTTAAAGGCGTGGATTTAGGATATTCAACCAGCATCGACCATGCACATATTCCTGTCAAAGACATCGGCATGGGAGTTACTGCTCCGGCAAATATTCATCATTGGGTTGGATATGCGGGGATTGGGTATAAATAATTCTGGTGGCTGGTTTCTCGTTGCTCGTTACTGGTTGCTCGTTGCTCGTTTGTCGTTGCTCGTTTCTCCTTTTGCCTTTTTACTTTCGACCGCAGGGAGTCCGTAGGATGCCTTTCTACTTCCGACTTCGGACTTCCGACTTCGGACTTCCGTCTTCGTGCTATTTTTTTCTCTATCTTTACTCCCCCTAAACCAATAAAATGCTAACATATATTTCAATTTTTCTTGGCATAATTATTTTCCTGGCTTTTATTTATGTGGCAATAGTTTCTGTTAAAGAAAAACAAAAAAGGGCTGTAAGAGTTTCAGTGCTCAGTAGCTTCATACTTTCTGCTCCTTTTATTTTGGCTGCATTTCTTAATATTGAAATTCTGTATCTTACCTTATTTGTAATAACTGCAATAATTCTAATTGTTCTTTTCTTTCCCACCGGCACAAAGAAAATTCAGGATTCAGGAAAACCAAATTCACAAATAGATGAAAGAAATATTGTTTTCTTAAGAAGACTATTGAAAAAAGAAACCGAAAGATTTGAGAATTATTATAAAGAAAATCCATCAAATCTTAAGCCTGATGAAGATTTCAGAAGCAAAGCAGGATTAATGTCTAAAGGTTCAACTGAGTTTGATAATATTATTTTCAAGTCAGCCGAAACTTGTTTTGATGTTGTAAGATTGCTTCATAAGGGAACTAATGGTGAAATTTCAAATATAAAGAATGAAGTAGATGCTTTAAAAATCACTAACTATATTAAAAACTGGGCGAAGAAATTAGGAGCAATCAGTGTTGGTGTTACTGAACTTAAGGAACATCATTTTTATAGTCATCACGGAAGAGAATGCAATTATGCTGAAGAAGTGAAAAACAATCACAAATTTGCAATAGCTTTTACTGTTGAAATGGATAAGAAAATGATGGCAACTGCACCAAAAGCTCCAACGGTTTTAGAATCTGCTCATCAATACGTGAATGCAGGACTTATAGCTGTAACAATTTCGTCATTTATCAGAAAAATGGGATATCCGGCTCAAGCTCATATTGACGAAAGTTATGATGTTTTATGTCCGCCAATTGCTGAAGATGCGGGCTTGGGAACTATCGGAAGACTTGGACTTTTAATGACTCCTGAACTTGGGCCAAGAGTTCGTTTATCGGTTGTAACAACTGATTTACCGCTTATTATTGACAAAAATAAAAATGATAATTCAGTTATTTCTTTTTGTGAAAAATGTAAAAAATGTGCTAATATTTGCCCAACCAATGCCATTCCTTTTGATGAGCAAAAAATTCATAATGGAGTGAAAAAATGGCAAATCGACCAGGATGCCTGTTTTAAATTTTGGTGCATCAGTGGAACCGACTGCGGAAGATGTGTTACTGTTTGTCCTTATTCTCATCCAAATAATACATTTCATAATTTTATAAGATGGGGAATAAAAAACTCATTTATTTTCAGTAGCTTTGCTTTAATAATGGAGGATTTGTTTTATGGAAAGAAGCCTTCACCAGCAGATGTTGAATCATGGATGCAAGTTGGATAGTTGAATAGCTTTGTGGAAACTCTGTTTGATTGTTAAATGGCTATATTGTTAAATTGTTTTAATACTAGAATTCACTAATCATCTATCGAGAATTTTTAATAAAATAATATTTATTACCCAATAAATTGCAAATGCAGCTATTCCTAATATTGAAAGACCTAAAAATTCATTTATTCCTAAAGAAGATTCCCAAAAAGTAAATCCAAAAGCCAGACCACTGATTATACAAACTAATCCGGTTAATTGAAAAATTGATAATCCCCAAAGCTTTTTGTTTGTTTTAAACTTCTCCCAAATCGGAATGCTTAAAGTCCATTGAATTATCATAGCAACAATCAAAGCAGCCGGAACAAACAACCCAAAGAAACAAACATCGGAATTTGATTGGATAAAAGAGAAGTTTGGATTTCGGATAAATGCAATCAGAATTAGAATTCCCAGAATAATAAGAAATCCAATAATTGGTGGGATTAAGATTTTAATGAGTTTCGTTTTCATAGCTTTAAATTTGGTATCTTAAACTAACGAAAACAGTTTGAAGTTATTATACAAGCAAAGCTTCACATAAATGTCAAGTATTCTGCGCATAATACTTGACATTTCACAAATTTTATTAGGACTCAAAAAACACTTTCACTAACTGAAAATGAATTTTAATTGCAAGAACAATTTAACAATTTAACAATATAACAATTGAACCATGTAACAATCGAACCACATAACAATCGAACCATAAACTTACCCCAGCAACTCCTTCACAAACTGCGAAACAACTTTATTATCAGCTTTGCCGGCTAATTGTTTCGCACAAATTCCCATCACTTTTCCCATATCTTTCATTCCTGATGCTCCGGTTTGAGCAATTACTTCTGCTACAACTTTTTTAATATCATCTTCACTCATTTGAGCAGGTAAGTAAGTTTCGATAAGATTTGCCTGGAAAAACTCAACATCTGCAAGGTCCTGTCTGTTTTGGTTTACATAAGTTTCACCGGCTTCTTTGCGTTGTTTAACTAATCTTTGAAGCAATTTTAACTCAACATCCTCAGGGATTTCTTCTCCTGCATATTTACCGGTTTTCTCAATAAGAACTGCTGATTTTATTGCTCTTAAAGCTTCAAGCTTATCCTTTTCCCTGGCAAGCATTGCTTTTTTAATATCGTCATTGATTGTTTTTTCTAAACTCATAATTTTTGATTTTTTAATTGAAGCACGAAATTAAGAAAATAAAAGAAATTTATGCACTTGAATTTTCCTAAACAAATATGTTTAACCAAATAAAATTTCTATATTTGGATTTGTAAATTTATTACAAAAAAGTAATTTAAAGAAAGATGACTGAAAACGGTAGATTACCACAACAGCTTGAATTAAGGGAGTTGACAGCTTCTCTTTCTGCCTTGAGAAATGTACAGGAGGTGTTTGAAGCATTAATAAAAGTCACTCCATATCCAATAACGATGTGGAATAAGGACGGAAAATTACTTTATGCCAATAACAATGCAATAGATTTTTTTGGAGGCATTGAACAAATAGAGTCTTACTGTATTTGGGATGATATAATCATAAAAAAAGAAAAGTCAATAATTGAATCAAACAAACAACCGGCTCAGATTATACCACTTGCATCATCTCCCGGAATATTATCTAAATCTAAAGAAAATAAACACGAAGGAATAGAATCTATTGTTTGCCCAGTCAGAAATGCTGAAAACAATATTGAAATTATTCTGATATACTTTATTGATAATTCTGAAACTTTACAACTAAGATTAAAAAACAAACTCTTACAAAATGAAAAAATGAACCTGGCAATAACATTAGATACAATAACTAATTTAATGCAGGGAAATAAACCTATAAAAAATACAATATCCGAAATAATAGAAAAACTAATAGCATGTTTATCCGATTCTTCTGACCAAAATATTCTATCCCATGATCAGATATACAAATTAGAAGAAAAATTAACAGAAATATTGTTAAAATATCGAACAAACATCATTTTAAGTGAAATCAATTTCACACCAAAAGAAAAAGAAATTTGTGAGTTATTAAGCAAAGGAATGTTGGAAAAAGAGATTGCTGAATCCTTAAATGTATCCTATTCAACTGCACATACACATATAAAAAATATAAGGAAGAAGCTGAACCTGACAGGTACTAAAACTAATTTAAAAACATATTTATTAAAATGTTATGGATAACAGAAACGAGGTAGAATTATTAACTAATTTGCAACCTAATGATATTCCTACACAAGAACAGTTAAAAACGATTCTTAAATATGTTGACAACAGAATTGCATTATTAAAGAGTATAATTCATCTTAATCCGTTTCCTGTAGCAATATGGGATAACAAAGGATATTTTGTTGCCGGTAATTTTGGTTATCAAAAGTTATTTACCGGAACTCCTCCTCCCGAATATTCAATATTTAATGATTCAGTTATTCAAGCCTGGGAAATATATAGCGAGTTTCTAAAAATAAAAAAAGGAGATATATTAAAGTTTCCGCCTGTACCATACAATTCACACGATGTTAAGCCTGAATATCCTGACAACCCTATTTGGTTTGAAACGACCATAACACCTTTAGTAAATGAAGCAAACCAGATAGAATGTTACTTGTTTATTTACATTGATGTTACCGCAAAAATGCAATTTGAGGCAGATAACAAACAACTATCTATGGAGATTATTGATTCCAAAATGCAACTTCTGGAAATGCTATCACAGTTAGAAGAAAAACAAAAATTAATGAAATCACAGGCGACAATTGCTATAAAGCGCGAAATTACACCACTTATTGATGAGTTAATAGCTAAAAATGAAATAAATCAGGCTGATATAGAAGCATTAAAACTAAGTCTTGAAAAATCACCCAAAATAATATTATTAAAGAGCCATTTGTTAGATAAATGTCTGACCTTAACAGAAATAAAAGTTTGTGAACTGATTTATAAAGAAAAAACGAAAAAAGAAATTTCTGATAGTTTACAAGTTGATATTTCGACTATATATTTCCACACTAAAAATATTCGCAAAAAACTTGGGTTAACTAATTCGGATGCAACTATATCCAATTATTTGCAGAATATCTAAACATTTTTCAATATATTTGATATAGTATTAATGCTGTCAAAAGACAAGTCTATTTTCCCCTAAAAACCCCCTAAAACCTCTTTAATGATTTTGTTTATAAGGTTTACTTTTGTAATGAATTGAATAATTGAAATATAAGTTAATTTATAAATTAAACATAATATTATGAGAACTAAACTTTTAAAACAAAGCATTTTTTTATTGACCATTGCACTATTATTTGGGGCTTGTAAGAAAGATGATAAAACAGAAACTGATGACCCTAATCCACCTGCACCGGTAAACACAAATAAATATACAGCATCGGGTAGTTATGGTGATGTAATTATTTATGAAGTCAATGAAACCAACCATACTTATAAATATTTTAACGAAACCACAGGACAGTCTGATAGTGGGAGTTATGTTGTTTCAACAAACTCAAATCTTAATGGTATATATGAAATAACCTTAGGAAATGATGATTTTTATGCCATTGAATTGGCCGAAAAGGCATTTGCAACATGTTTGCCTTCGGGTAGAGCTGAAAATGCCCTTTGTTTTGGATTGTCTGCCGATTTGGATTTGTTAACAAACTTTTCTGTGAATGATTTAGCAGGAAAATATTTGTTCTTACTAATTTATGACGTTGACGACCAGGATGCATCAAATGTTTATGGTGGTTATGAACTAAATGCAGATGGAACCTATACCTGGGGCTATGGACCTGCCGATCCGGCAAATTTTTCAAATTCTAATTTCTCAGGAGAAGGATCCGGCACATGGGCAGTTTCCTCCACTGATCACTCAAGAGTAATATTTACAGAAGGTGGTATTGATTATACCGGAACAATATATCCGGGAAAAGCTATGCTTTTTGATAATGGAGTGGGTTATGGTTTTACTTTAGGCGTAAAGTACCCCAATACTCATATTACACAAGCTAGTATTGCCGGCACATACAGATTTCTTGATATTATGGGAGATGAACAAGGAGTAGGATATTTTTCTTTTCCGGCATCAGGTTTTGTGAATTTGGGTCAATATATGAAATATAACGGCCCAACAGGTGAGATTACTAATGCTACAATAACTGGTTTTGATCCCATAGCTGCTGTAAATAACATGTTTAAAATTACAAGCAATCCTTCTGGAAATGATTATCATACTTATTGTATTGTTTTACCAGGTGAAATAATGATGCATTTTTGCCTTGATTTGGATAATACATCAATAGTAAGTTATGGCATAAGTGCAAAGATTAATTAAATAAAGAGAAATATTATGAAAACAAATTATCTAAAATTAATGACATTACTAATGGTGATTGCACTATTAATAGGGGCTTGTTCCAAAGATGAAGATGATCCAACTCCTAATGATAACAATACTGCTTTTGATGGTACATACAGCGGATTCGCTTATGAAGGTGCAACAAGGGTTGCAAGTTGGGAAATAACCATCAGCAATGGCGTTGTTACTGGTGTAACCAAAACTGAAACAGACAATGTAATAATATCAGGTTCTGTAGATGCACAAGGGGCAATGACTGCAACCACAGTTGATGGTGACGGACATACATTGAATATTACAGCTACTATTTCCGGTAACAAGATTTCAGGTACATGGATAGATACAGTTGAAGGAGATAATGGTACATTAATCGGAAGTAAGATTACTTCCACCGATTTAATTATTTTTAATGGTACATATAGCGGATACGCTTATGAAGGTGCAACAAGGGTTGCAAGTTGGGAAATAACCATTAGCAATGGAGTTGTTTCTGGCATAAGTACTACTGAAACTGATAATGTTTTAGTATCAGGTTCTGTAAATGCACAAGGAACAATGACTGCAACAGTAGTTGATGGGGACGGACATACACTGAATGTTACAGCTACTATTTCCGGTAACAAGATTTCAGGTACATGGATAGATACAGTTGAAGGAGATAATGGTACATTGATAGGAAGCAAGATTACTTCTGCCGATTTAATTGTTTTTAATGGTACATATACCGGTTTCGCTTATGAAGGTGCAACTAAGGTTGCAAGTTGGGAAATAACCATTAGCAATGGAGTTGTTGCCGGCATAAGCACTACTGAAACGGACAATGTAATAATATCAGGTTCTGTAAATGCACAAGGAGCAATGACAGCAACCACAGTTGATGGGGACGGACATACACTGAATGTTACAGCTACTATTTCCGGCAACAATATTACAGGGACATGGATTGACACAATTGAAGGAGATAATGGCACATTGACCGGAAGTAAAATCAATTAAAAGCACGAACGCCTGATAAAAGGCACAGATAATACGGGGGATGTATAAAACTAATACATCCCCTTCTTTTTTATTATTGTACAGATTTTCTTTATATAACCAAATAAAATTTTCTAAATTTGGGTTCGTAAAGATTCATTAAATTTAAAACTTAACCTATGATTAATTTGATTGTATTTGGAAGTTTAGGACTAATAATCATTCTGTTCGTTATTATTCGAACAATTAAAAAAAAGAAGGAAATAGAATTGAATTTAAAAAAAGAAGAACAATTAAATTTATTTAAAAATAAAGCTGATAAAATAAAAGTGGATCTCAGCAATGCAGTATTGAAATCAAATAGTTGGAGTGAGGATATAGTTGTAAATAACTCTAATTCTGGAGCACTTAATCAATTGGCAGGACAAGGATATAGAAATATTAACACAATTCAACATAATGAAAATGTAATAAAAATAAGTGTGCCATATAAAGATACAACAATTGAAATAAAACATAATATTAATATCGAATCACAAACACTGAAAATGAAGTTAGCACTTAAAGAAGAAACAATTCTGTATGTGAATCCAAATAACACTCATGAATATTATTTAGATCTTGAGTTTTTAGGTTAAATTGTTTTAAGATTCAACGATTTTTAGAATATTCAAACAGCCACAGATTCACAGATTTTAAAAATTCACACAGATATATTGAAAGAATTTTAGTGTCAAAAAACAATTGAACAATTTAACTGCCAACAGGCAGGTTTAACAATAGAACAATTGAACCATGTAACAATCGAACCAAATAACAATCGAACCATAAAATTACCCCAACAACTCTTTCACAATTCCGGAAACAATTTTATTATCAGCTTTTCTGGCCAATTGTATCGCACAAATTCCCATGACTTTTCCCATATCTTTCATTCCTGATGCTCCTGTTTGAGCAATTACATCTGCTACAACTTTTTTAATATCGTCATTGATGGTTTTTTCTAAACTAATAATTGTAGGTTTTTTTAATTGAAGCACGAAATTAAGAAAATAAAAGAAATTTATGCACTTGAATTTAAGTACTCCAAACTCCAGGCACTCTAAGTACTTTATGCTTATTGTAAAACTATTGTGCTAAGGAAAATCTCAGGCTAATTCCTCCATGAGTATTCGAATTTGGAAATTGTGATGAAACAAAAGGATTATTAATAATCATATCATAAAACAATCGGATATTCAGTCTTTGGTTTATCATATAGTCTGCAGAAAAGTTAATCGAAATAATTCTCTGTCCGGCTGAAATCTGGTCAACATTTTCAACAAGTTTCCTAAGTACTGTTTTATTACTTCTGATTGAAAAATCTGCTTTTAGATTCAAATCACTTTTGATTCTTTTTCTTATACCACGAGTATTAATAGTAAAAGGTACTTCCTTAATTCTGTATCCACCTCCAATAATAAATTCTTTGCTGTTTACCTCAGTTAATTGATTATTTGCAAAACTCAAAGCAAGGTTTCTGGATTTTTTAATTTCAAATTTTGCTGTTAGACTATTGTGTAAAGTAGCATCAATATTGATTAATGGACTAAATTGCTCGGAAATAGAAATTTGGTTTATTTCATATTTAGGAAGATAATTATTTCCTAATTCATCCCTAATGTATGTAAACCCATCCTGTTCCTTATAATTCACATTTGATGCATAAGAACCTACATTATACATCGACCTATAGCCATGACCCAAAGTAACATTTTTAAAATATTTTTTCACGATTTTAATATCGGATAATCCGGTAAACGTAATTCTCCAATTAGGTTTCGGAATTTTCGGGAATGGGTCAAGCGACATACTTTTTGCATCAGAACCGGCATAAGCAGCTAAAAATGCAGGAATCATAACGTCCTGTGATGTTGAACTATAACCATCAGGATATAATACTCCACTAATAGAATCGGTAATAAAAGTTTTATTCCAATTTGGATTTTCTTCAGCAAGTCGATTAGCTATAGTAATTAAATATTCTTTAAACTGGTCAAAAGCTTCGGAAGAATAATCATCTTTATCTTTCATAAATGCAGTTCCCCATGTATTCCATGAAATACTAAAGCTTCCGTTTGACATTGGAGAATAAGGAGAGCCACCGAAGCCTCCTAATAATGAATCATATTTTATATAAGCTGAATAGTTTTGCGAATAGGTTCTATTAGCAGTTAATTCAATTCTAAAGCCCTGGAAAGGCTCAATAGTACTTCTTGCACTTAAGTTTTGAGAATATTTTGTTGCATAAGCAGTGTTTAATTCCGGTTCTTTACTTATCCAGTTATTGTCAATAGCTTTTCTTGTAATATCCTTTTGCGAACCGAAAATAAATTCCCAACCGGGTGATTGGTTATTAAGATCCATTCCCATAATATCAGGAGAATGCAAAAATCCCGGAAGATAAGTGCCATTGCTTTCGGAGTAAGAAAATGAAATATTTCTAATTCCGGTTAAAACCATTAATGAATTATCGAAAATTTCTTTAGCAATATTTACTTTTTCGACTAAAGTATCATTTTCTTCATCTTCAATTTCCTGTTCTTTTTCATTTACTCCACCTCTTCCTCTTGAATTGTTTTTTGGCTGTCGTTTTTCCAAATTCAATTTTTTCAAATAGCCAACCTTATTGTAAAGGTTCGTCATATTTGCATTACCATTAATCTGTTTTGTGTTTGAATTTTCTATTGTATTTCCAAGATCAGTTGCTGAGGTTGGGGCAGCATTCCATGTGTAAATACTTCCATATTTGGCTGAAGCGTTAAGCCAGTTCAAAAATGGAATTTTGTTTATAGGGATGTTGTAGTTTACGTTTGCAATTTGATTATAAGTTGTTATACGCCCTAAATCCATTATATTGTCCCAGATTGTATCCATTTTCGCATCATACTCACTATCAGCTTTGTCAATTTTTCCTGGTGGCTCATCAACCCGTGCATTAACTGTGGCTCTAAAATCTATTTTCAGGGCTTGAGTTAAATCGTATTTTAAATCATACATGCGATTCCAGGTAAAGGTTTTAATATATGTCGGCTCCAGGATAACAATTGCATTACTTTTATTTCTCATCAGGCTCTCGTTATATTCACGGTCGAGGTCAGTTCGAAACGAAAGCATTTTAGGGGCATAGAAGAAATTAAAGTCTCTAATAAGAGCAAGGGATTTATGTTTTCCAAGAAATTTATTTTTGTTAAAAGGTTTCACATTTTTCGGATTGGTCGAGTAATTATATCCGATTGCTCCCATATACTTTTTCTTCAGATTATATTCTATATCAATATTTCGTTGAAAAATTTCATTATAGGAATAAGTAACATCAAAATTTTCTATGCTATAGATTCTGGGTTTCTTTTCGGTGCCGACTCTGTTCTTTTTGACGTTTATGAAGTTAATACTTTTCCTTCTGATATAATCTTGTGAGAGTTTTTTAATAGAATCTCGTTCATTTAAATCAGAATAGGTTTGAAGGTCTTCTTTAAATTTCACATCAGGATTTAAAGGATTGAATTCCGGATTGCTGGTCATTTCTGAATAGTCAAAGTGCATAGGGATTTTTAATCCAATTTTTTCAGGGAAGAATTTTCCTAGTTCAAGGTTTGTTGCAATATCGTATTGTGTGATTTGTTCAGTTTGTCGTTCGTTAACTTTCTTTTCAATACTACCGAATCCGGGTGTACTGATATTTCCGGCAATAATTACATTTCCAAAATCTGCTAGGTCAGCAGCAACTCTTGCTGTGGCTGCCCATCCACCTTTTTCGTCAAAATCAGTTAACCTTAATTCATTCACCCAAACTTCGGCACATTTTTCAAGTCCATCGTCACCATCTGAAATTTTCTGCTTTTTGGGATTTCTTACCCCAATCATTATAGTTTTAACTGAGCTTAAATTTGGTGTTCCAACAACAGTTATTGTGTTTTTGCCATCGGGAACAATATATGGAGTTGTAATAGAAATCGATGTGTTGCCTTCACGCATTAATATATTTCTAGCTTGTTTTGCATCAACCAGTTTTTTTAGCTCTAAGTCAAGACTATTAGCATCGGGCCAAATCAATTGGTCATTTATTGCACTTGTGCCCCAGGATGTAAAGGTTAATGGAATTTCGTATTCATAATAATTATTGGTAAAATCTGTTCCAAGTCGAATAAAAACTGAAACTTCACCATCTTTGGTTGGCTGAATATCGGGGGCAATCTCTTCAGCATGAACAAACATTTTTAATTTTTTATATCTACGGAAATCAAAATCAGTAGTTTTATATCCTGCTCTTGCATCTCCATCTAATAAATTACAAACTTTTAATACTAATGATTGCTCATTTAGTTTTGACAAATTAGTTGTTCCGATATTAATTTCTCTTTCAATATCAGGAGGCAAAACATAAGGAACCGGATATCTTTTACCATTTTCTTCAATATTAATAGTAGTAATATCAAAAGTTGTAAGACTTTGATTATCATCAGGAATATATTCACCGGGATAAAGAAGAGAGTAGCGGTATTTTCTCCATTCACCTTTAACAAGTTCAAGAGTTGCAAAACGACAATGTACAGGTTCAGAGAAATTCCTCATATACATCCTCATAAACCGTATTGACTTGAAATCCTGAATTAATCCAACAACTTTGTCGGGTGATTGAATAGGTATTTTAAACTGATACCAATTTACTGTAGCATGAGTGCCATTCTTAAGAGTAACTGAGGCTGGCTGAATATCTGTTATGTAGTTTTCGCCAATATTCATTTTATTAGGTCGTAAATCAACTCTGTATTGATAATATCTTTCAACATCACTTAGGGTATTATCAAGATTAATGTCTTCAATATTTGGCAAAGATGTAGCTGAAGTAGGATAGCTTTTTTCAGGCGATTGTTTGTCTGTTGGAGAGTTTCCATCCATACCATTATACATCTTATAACGCTCTAAAATGCTAAGTTCGACTTTGTCATAATCCCCTCCTCTGAAATAATGATAATTATCGCCCGAAGGGTCATTCACTGCATTCTGATATGCTTGAGAAGCTGTTCCGAGTCCTGCTGAATTAGCAATTTTATCTATATAAGTGGTGCCGAAAAATGTTGCTTCATCTGCATCCATTAATCCATCAAGTCCAACATCCTGATATTCTCTTGAGTCAGCGTTATTATCAAAAGAAGAAACCAAAGCCTGAAGAGTTGGAACACGCCCCCATATAGTGGTATCAACATTACTTACCACATTTGAAGTTGGTAAGCCATTTTCATAACTTTTTCTTCCATCTTTTAGAATATCTTCAGAAATATCTCCCAAATTAAAATAAAGCTCTCCACCGGGATGATTTGGGTCGTAAATAAAAGGATCCATCATCCAAAACTCAATATATTCAATATTGGTTGATTCGAAGTCAGTGGTTTCAATTTCACGCATTATTCCACCCCAACGGCTTGGAGCATCCTTTAAGGTTCCGTCAGGATTTAGTCCGCTGGAAAAGCTTCCACCATCGACATCATAATTATACGGGCCTCTTTCGTTAGGATAAAATGATACGTCTAATACAGCAATATTTGATACCTGTCCGTTAACAGGTTCTTTATTAGGAAAAACTTCGACTTCCAGAACTTCCCTAACAAAGTGATTCGATTGTTGGTTAGGGTCATCTTTAATATGCTGTGGTGTAACGTTGTTGTTCCTAACAAATAGTGGGTCAATAACATACCAGGCTAATTTTGCTCTGTTAAAGCCATACGCTAAATTATTGTCCAGTTCTGCTTCAGGGAATAATCCCATTTGACCTTGAGGTGTACTTGCCAGAAACCATGTTCCAATATTTTTCATGTCAATTGCCGATGAACTTCCTTCAAAATCGTCAATATAAGAAGTTCCTGTCTTACCAATTGCTCGTGCATGACCCGGAATCAATTGAGCAAATTCACCGTTAACAGTAATTTTTGATGGGACTTTTGTATCGATAAATGGAATCTTGTCAACCAATTTTGTTAATAGTCTCGACTCTGTTTGGTAAGTTCCATCAAGACCCCAGATTGTATTTGAGATTGGTTCATCACCGAAGTTGATTTTCTGAGTTAAAGGTCTTTCGGTTAAGTTTAATATTGTTGCTCCCAGGTAGAAATCATTATTAACCTTATAGTCAATATGTGTTCCAAGCAATGTTTTTGTTTGAATAGCAAAAAGGGAATTACTTTCAAGAGAGATATTAATAGGAGTCCCCGAATTCAAATAACCTTCATTAATAATTTTCACACGACCTAAAGTATAATCAACTGTGTAATCAACATTTTCAGTAAGAACAACTCCACCGGCAGTAACTTTTACTGAACCTTTAGGAACATTCATTGCATTTAATGAAATCTCGGAGCCTGCTGCTGATTTATACATTCCTTCAAGAGCAAAACGATTTTTTTCGGGATGTTGAAGTGCTTCGTTTTTTGTTGAGTTATATAATTCATCAAAAGCATATTTTTTTGCTAAAGTTGAATTAGGATTTCCAGGGTCAATTGCTTTCCTTAGATCTAATCCAAAAGGTTCTACAGTAGGAAAATAAATTCTTCCATTTGATGATTGAACTGTTCCACCATTTGTTGATGCACCATCAATAAAGTCAAACACTCCATCGGGAACCGGGTCGAGCAGGGTATTTAATTTATCCAGATTCATTGCCCTGATAAGTGGCTGTCCACTTATTGCTCCTTCTGTGATAAATCCTGTCGGAACGCCATTTTTATCATCTTCATATAAGATGTTTAACCTGAAATCTTCAGAATTAACCTGGTATGCCCCAATAGAATAAACATTCTTCATCATCAAATCCCAAATAGGAGTTTGAGTGTTTAAAGCAGTACTTTTTAAAAGTTTTACTGCAAGGCAATTTGGAGCATTTATTCCACCATTTGAGAATTCACCAACCTGGAAAACCGAATCTAAGCCAATAACAGTATATTGGTATGCAACAGCTAAAACCTGGTCGGAGTTTAACCTTGTATTTAAAGAGATGAAGCCTAATTTACTGTTAAGAGTATATTCAGTTGGATTTAGTTTTCTTGCATTTTCAACCTTTTCGAAATCTATTCCGGCAGTAAAGCCGAAAGGAGAATTAGAAAGATAACTGCTAACTGTATTAATATTCCTTAGTTGGTTAATGTCCATTTGGAATGTAAGGAGATCATTAGCATCATTTTTTGGATAGTGATAAGGATATTGAAAATTCGGATGTATAACTGATGTATTATAAATTGTATCTTTTTCTCCAATGTCGAGAAATGCAACGATATTTCTGTTTTCAGTAGTTGGTGCTCCAATATTTGTAAGCCAAACTTCGATTTTTGTTATGTTAATCGCAGAGTTAACAACAGGGAGTCTTTCAAGAGCCTCATTATAATGGTCTCTAAAATATTGTGCTAAGAAAAAGTGTTTGTTTTCTTCATACTCGTCAGCTTTAATATAAAAGTCACTTGTTTGAGCACCATCGGCAACAGTAATATTTGAAGTTTCGCTTTTTTGCTGTGAAAAAATACTTGTTACTGTAGTTTTGCCAAATTGTAGTTTTGTTTTTACTCCAAAGAGAGCTGTACTTCCTGTAATTAAAGTACCATTTAAAGGCAAGGTAACATCACCGGCTTCAACTAGTTGAAGTATTTCATCTTCTTTACCTTCGTATTGCAACTTCATTTTATTGTCGAATTCAAAAGTTGCTTCTGTATTATAATTCACTCCAAACTCAATCTTATCACCAATTTTGGCCATAACATTCATTTGGATTTTCATATTAAAATCGAAGTTGGCAGTTTTTCTTTGTTTCACATCAAGAGCAGGGTCATCACGCCTGTTGGCAAGAACCCCAAAAATTAATTCTGCTGAACCCTGTGGGCGAATATCAATAGTGCTACTGCCAAATATTCTGTCAAAGACTTCTCCACCAACATGGAGCTGGGGAATTAAACCTCGTCTATTGTCGTTACCTGAAGCATCAGCTCTGTCATCCCAATATTTACGAAGAGATTTTTCCATGTCGTATTCAAGAAATTCTTCGAAAGTCATGTATGTTGGAGGAGTATAATCGAGAGAGCCAATTTTATTAGTAAAAATATATTGGTTAGTTTCAGGGTCATAAACGTAGCCTGAATTTATATTCTTTGGGTCTTTCAGGTACAGCCCACTTCCACCGCCTGTATTATGTGGGTTACCACCAGTTTGTGGAATTGGATAAGGTAAAGCTGTGTCAGGAGGTGTTGGGAGGATTTGAGCGTGATAGTAATTGTCATCAATATTGCCAATTACAGCAGTAGTTTCAAATACTATAAGTAAAAGAAAAATTAACGAAAATGACTTTAAAATATATCTTATTGTTTTCTCCAAATCCTGCGTTATTTTGCTAATTTTATTATAAGTTCTAATTTCTAAAATCCTAATATCTAAAACCCTAAATCCTAATTTCTAAATCCTAAACAAATTCAAAATTCTAATTCTTTAATTTTTCAAACAATTTAAGAATTTCTAAATCCGTTAACATCGAAAAGCCACAGCAATTATATTCTATCTCTGATAAAGCGTAGCAATCGGTTTAACGGGTTCTAATTACTAATTACTAATTTCTAATTTCTAAATACTAAGCACTAAAATGCTAATTATTAATATACTAAGGACTAAATATGCTATAAAATCTTAAGAGCTTCTTTAATGATTTCTTCGACTGAAAGCTCAGTTCCACCATTTTTTACAACTCTGATTACAGCTTTTTCGGCAATATTTCTGCCAAAGCCTAGCATTGTCAATGCTGATAACGATTCTTCACTATTTGTATTGTGTTTTGTTTTAATTATTTCAGCAGAAATATCATCTTTTTCAATTTTATCTTTTAAATCAAGAATAATTCTTTTAGCTGTTTTTTCTCCTATCCCTTTTATAGCCTTTAATACAGAGACATTATCCGAAATTATTGCAGCGATAGCTTCATCGGTTGATAGTGCTGATAAAATCATTCTGGCAGTATTTGTTCCTACTCCAGAAACTGAGATTAAATGACGAAAAACTCTTCTTTCTTTTTCTTCAGCAAAACCATATAAAGTGTGAGAATCTTCCTTAACAGAAAGATGTGCAAACAATTTGCATGATTCATTGTCTTTAATTTTCGAATAAGTGTTAATGGAAATATTAAGAACAAACCCAACGCCATTGCATTCGATAATAACATAAGCAGGATTTTTTTCGACTAATTTTCCCTGGAAGTGAGAATACATAAAATTTTAAATTTAATATTTTGCAAAGCTAAAAAAACAAATTGTAATCAATAATAAGCCACTAAAATAATTCCTTATTAATATAATAGCAAATATATACGTAATGATTTGGAAAATGTTGGAGGTATTTGTAAATCATCCGATGACTAATAGTCATCGGATGATTAGTAAAACAAAAATGCCACCCCCAAATTCGGGAATGGCATTTCGATTAATTTATATTGGTTTACGATACCTGTTCAATTGCCCATTTAACAGATTCATCCAACATTTCTTGTTTTGGTGGTTGAATGAATTCTAATTCAGTGAGTTTTTTTGTCATATCACGAGCATATTTAATATCTGCGAAAGCAATATCATAAGCTTCTTGCCAAGTCATTTCAACTCTAGCAACTCCATCTTTTATTGCCTGCATTGCAACATCAGCTGATTCAACAGGAAATACATCTGCTTCGTCCATAGTTGGAACAATATTTTCGGGGTCGATACCACGTTTTTCAGCATAATCAGCCAAAGAGTGAGCTGCACGAATTGCCATATTATCAGTAATTTTCCTGGCTCTAACCAAAAGTGCTCCTTTTAGAATTCCCGGGAATCCAAGAGAATTATTCACCTGGTTTGGGAAATCACCACGACCTGTTGCAACTATATAAGCTCCCGCTTCTTTTGCTGCATATGGATAAATTTCAGGAACAGGATTGGCACAAACAAAAACAATAGATTTTTCTGCCATCGAACTAACCCATTCAGCTTTAATTTCATTTGGTCCCGGTTTTGAAAGAGCTATTAAAACATCAGCACCTTTCATTGCCTCTGCCATTGTTGGGATTTTATTAGGATTTGTTGTTTCGCAAAGTTCCCATTTCCGATAAAATCTCTTGTCAGCTTTAATATCTTCCCTTTCATTATGCAGTGAACCTTTAGAATCAAACATTACAAGGTTTTTTGGGTCAGCACCATCAGTAATAATTAATCTTGCGATTGTAGTGTTTGAAGCACCGGCACCATAAAGAACTATTTTTACATCTTCAATTTTCTTTTTGGCAAGTTTAAGTGCATTTAAAAGTCCTGCTAAAGTAACGCAAGCTGTTCCCTGTGCGTCGTCGTGCCAAACAGGAATATCACATTCCTCACGTAAAGTGTCAAGAACTTTAAAACAATTTGGCTGCGAAATATCCTCCAGATTTATAGCTCCAAAACTGGGTTGAACCATTTTTACGAAATCAATAATTTTATCGGCATCGTGTTCACCTTTTTCATTTCTGCTATCCATACATAGAGCAACACCGTCAACTCCACCTAAATATTTCATTAGAAAAGCTTTTCCTTCCATAACTCCAAGACCACCCGGAGGAGTGCAATCGCCATCGCCTAAAACACGGGTTGAATCGCTAACAACTGCTACTAAATTCCCACGATTTGTAAGTTGAAAAGAAGTATCGTTGTCATCTCTAATGGTTGTTGAAATCATTGACACACCGGGTGTGTACCAAACGTTAAACCAGTTAAAACCAGGTACCGGAGCTTTTGGTACGGTTTGAATTTTTCCTCCATAGTATTTATGGGCTTTTTCGGAAAGTTTTTTTAGAAATAAAGTTTTTGCTTTTGCAATTTGTTCTGGTGTAAAATCGTCAGGAAAAACATCATCAAGATTTTCCAGGTTTAATTTAATCTGTTTCATTTATATTATTTTTGAGGGTTTTCTTCGTTTTTTTGAGTGCGATAAATGTACACTTTTCATTTAATAATAAAAATGATAAGTGAATTTTTTTAGAATTTTATGAATAGTTCTGATATTTCGTTGTGTTCTTACCTATATTTCCATTAACCTAAAATTGAAAATTCCAAAAAACAAGCACCAAATAACAAACAAGCACCAAAAATCAAGCACCAAAAAACAAATAATACTCAAAACTCAATTTTCAAAATTGGAATTTTTTTGTCATTTGTTTTTTGTTATTTGTTATTTTATTCTTAATTGACTAGTTGTTTTTGATTTCCGCCTATTATGATTTAAGTTTAAGAATATTTCTTAATTTTGACCAAAATCAAAACTATTAAAATGAAGAAAATTGTTGTACTAACAGGAGCAGGAATTAGCAAGGAAAGTGGTATTATGACTTTTCGTGAAGCCGGTGGTTTATGGGAAAACCATAGAGTTGAAGATGTTGCCAGTCCGATGGCATGGGAAAACGACCCTGAAATGGTAATGGAATTTTATAACCAACGAAGAAAGCAATTGTATGAAGTGGAACCAAATCCTGCTCATTATGCTTTAGCAAAACTCGAAGAAAAATATGATGTTCAAATAATTACTCAAAATGTTGACGATTTGCATGAAAGAGGTGGTTCGTCAAATATACTGCATCTTCACGGGGAAATGAAAAAATGCCGCAGCACTATGGATCCAACACTGGTTTATGATGTTGATGGATGGGAACTGAAAATGGGAGATGTTTGTGAAAAAGGTTCGCAGCTTCGCCCGCATATTGTTTGGTTTGGCGAAGCAGTTCCAATGATAGTTCCGGCAGTTGAAATATCAACAAAGGCAGATATTTTCATAGTTATTGGAACTTCAATGCTTGTTTATCCTGCTGCCGGTTTAATTGATTATGTGCCGGCTCATATTCCAAAATATATTATTGACCCGAATGCAGTTGCTACTTCAAGAGTTCAAAATCTTACAGTGATTAAAGAAAAAGCCGGTATTGGAGTTCCTGAATTGGTGGAGAAATTGCTGAATTCTGAAGTTTGATTGTTGAGAATTCTCATTAAATAAAAATGGAAAACTTATTCAAGATAAACTAATTTTTGTATTTTGTAAAAAATTAATGAAAGTATAAAAAAAATGCATGTATTTGAAAAAGACGGACATATAATATACAATGGTGATGCATTAGAAGTATTATCAAATAAAATAGATGACAACAGCATTGATTTAATTTTTGTTGACCCTCCATATAATATTGGAAAAAACTTTAATGGAAGAAAAGACAAATGGGATACTGATAAAAAATATTTGGACTGGTCGTACTTATGGATAGATTTATTGATTGAAAAGCTAAAGCCTACAGGAAGTTTGTATATTATGACTTCGACTCAGTTTATGCCTTATTATGATATTTATTTACAGGACAAAATTAATATTTTATCTAGAATTGTTTGGTATTATGATAGTTCCGGTGTTCAAGCAAAAAAATTTTATGGTTCAATGTATGAACCAATACTATTTTGTGTGAAAGATAAAAATAATTATACTTTTAATTCTGATAAAATTTTAGTGGATGCAAAAACCGGATCTAAACGTAAATTGATTGATTATCGAAAAAATCCGCCACAGCCATATAATACAGAGAAAGTACCAGGAAATGTATGGGATTTCCCAAGAGTTAGGTATAGAATGCCTGAATATGAGAATCATCCAACTCAAAAACCAATTGCATTGTTAGAAAGAATAATTTTGGCAAGCACTAATGAAGGCGACACTGTTTTGGATCCTTTCTCCGGTACTTTTACAACTTCTTTTGTTGCAAAAACTCTTAATAGAAAGTCCATAGGTATTGAAATTGATGAAGATTATTCAAAAATTGGATTAAGAAGACTTTCAATCCTTGAAAAATATAATGGAGAAAAACTTGAGAAAGAAATAAGAACTTTTGAAACAAAAAAAATATTAGAACAACAAACTTTAACATTATTTGAGCCAAATGGAACACAACTTTACGGAACAAATCAAAAAAATATTGAAAAATGATTTTGGCGTAATTGCCGAAGATATATTCCAAAGAAGCGAATTGCTTCAATACATAAATGTAAAAACTATATCTGCAAATCGTGGATCAAAATCAAGAGGAAGTTTTGGGAATTTATATGCAATTTATGTGCTCGTTGAAGATTACATAAATAATAAATTTGATAAAAAAGGTAAGTATGATGAGTATGAAGGAGCAATTTTTTCAGATTTGTTTTCACGTCAAAGGGAGCTCCCATTTGGTACAAAATTGCAAAATCATGCTCTTAATCATAGGATGAACCAAGAGTTCAAAAAAACATTTCCCACATGTAATTATATCCCAATAATCAGAGTTGTTAAAACAAAGCGATATTGGATAAATGAAAACTTGCTTACTATTAAAGTTGGTCGAAAAAATTATAATATTTCAAAATCTGTTATAGAAATCATTGACAAATATATTGATACAAAAAAAAGTGCCTTTGATAATTTTATAACCATTTGTGAAAACTTAAAAAACATTTCTAATAAAAAATCCAAGGAAATTGAGAATTTCATTTTAGAATTATTAGAACCAAATGTTGATGCAAGAATTTTTGAAATAGTAAGTTTCTCAATATTAAAATACTTTTATAATGACCAATCTATTTTTTGGGGTTTTGAAATTGATAAATTAGAGGAAGAAAATCTGAAATTATACAAAACTGGCAGAACAAATGCTAATGATGGTGGTATTGATTTTGTCATGAAACCATTAGGACGATTCTTTCAAGTAACAGAAACACTTGATTTGAAAAAATATTTTCTCGATATTGATAAAATTGAGAAATACCCAATCACTTTCGTGGTAAAAACAAAACAATCTGAAAAGGAAATAATTGAACTCATAAAAGAAAAAGCTCAGGAGCAATATTCTATAAAAGCAGTTGTTGAAAAATATATTGAATGTATTGAAGAAATAATTAATATTGACATCTTGAGAAAACGATTGATACTATCAATTAAACAAGGAAATTTAAAAAATGTATTGAATGAAATATTAATACAAAGCAAAGTTGAGTTTAATTATGACAATGAAGAATATGAGAACTAATAACAATAAATAATATGATTTTAAGTAGATTTGTAATCTAAAAAGCATATCTCTAGCACTTTAATTATAAATTATGTTCGAAATCCCGCCTTTCTATAAAAAAGTAATTTTAGTTGCTCCATTATTTATACTGCTTTTCATTATTGTTTATGTTTTTGTGTCATATATGAGTAAGGATTCAAACTCTGATGCTCAGGTCGAAGAAAGAGTTTTCGACCTTGAACAAATAAAAATGAGAGGCAAATTAATTGCTTTAACAGATTTTAATTCAACAAACTATTTTGTTTTCAGAGGTCAACCAATGGGTTATCAATTTGAATTGCTTCAAAACTTTGCAGAGCATTTGGGAGTTGATTTGGAAATTGTGGTTAGCAATAGCATCGAAAAAAGTTTTAAGTTATTAAAAGAGCAGAAAGTTGATATAATTGCGGTTGATTTAACAGTTACAAAAGACAGAAAAAAAATTGTTCAATTTACTGTTCCACACAGCATCACTAAACAGGTACTGGTTCAACGCCTCCCTGATGGATGGCAAAAAATGAGCAAAAAGGATTTGGAATCAAAACTTATCAGAAGCACAATTGATTTAGGTGGGAAAACAATTTATGTACAGAAAAATTCTTCATTTGTTGGTAGGTTAAAAAATCTTTCTAACGAAATAGGAAAAGACATTAAAATTGTCGAACATCCTGAATATGAAATGGAACAATTGGTTAGCCTTGTTGCTTCAGGTGAAATTGATTACACTATTTGCGACCAAAATGTTGCCATGGTAAATAAAACTTATTTTCATAATATTGACATTCAAACAGCAGTAAGCCTTAGGCAGAATCTTGCCTGGGCAGTGAAAATTGGAGCTGATTCACTTGTTGCAGATGTTAACAATTGGTTGACTGAATTTAAAAAGACTAAAAAATACAAATATATTTACCGCAAGTATTTTGTTAGCGACAAATCAAAGCATTTAAACGATATGGAGTTTCATTCCATTAAAGGTGGAAAAATTTCAGATTATGATGATATAATTAAAAAGTATAGTGAAAAAATAGGTTGGGACTGGAGATTAGTTGCATCTTTGATTTACCAGGAATCCCGCTTTAATCCTGAAACAAAATCCTGGGCAGGTGCTTTTGGATTGATGCAGTTAATGCCTATTACTGCTGAAAGGTTTGGTGTTAGTGATAGTGCTGCGGTTGATGATCAAATTCTTGCTGGTGTGAAATTCTTACAGTGGCTTGATAAGCAATTTAAAGAAGATACTGCAAAAGAAGAAAGAATAAAATTTGTTCTGGCATCTTACAATGTTGGCTTGGGTCATGTACTTGATGCAAAAAAGCTAGCAGAAAAGCATGGAAAAGATTCAAATATCTGGACCAATAATGTTGACTCATTTTTGCTTTGGAAAAACAATCCAAAATATTATCGCGACCCTGTTGTGGAGCATGGCTACTTGCGAGGAAAGGAAGCATTTGATTTTGTAAAAGAAATTCTTGAACGATATGAGCATTATAAGAATGTGGTGAAGGAGTGAGGTGATGTCAGATGTTTGATGTGGGTTAGAAGTCAG
>JAIPBB010000010.1 GCA_021739805.1 Saprospiraceae bacterium
TTTTTTTTGACTGTTTTTCCATACTAAAAAAGTTTTATGAAACCATTTTCATAAAACTTTTACTTACCCTTAGGGAATAAGGTTATTCAGTTGATTTTACCAACCATTTTTGAGTATTATACCATTTTTAATTTTGAGTTTTTTCATGCAGACACTATATAGTTGGAGTTTCTATCTATTGAATTTTAAAATTCAGACCTCCTTGTACCGACCAAACATCAACTTTATGATAGTAATCTTGATATAGACATCCTAAATTGGCATAGCCTGCAAGATTATTAAAATTAAATATCCTATAATTCAAATTTAAGCTTCCTTCAGTTCTTGGAACAAAACCACTTTCGTATTCTATGGCATATCTTAACTCGCTACCAATAATTAATGCATTATCATTTAAATAGAAATCAACAGCACCCGTATGTTCATTAAAATATGAATCCGTAAAATCTTCATACATGAATCCTGTACCAACTCTTATATTAACTGCTTCGGTTAGCACAAGATTTAGTTCTATTATCTGCCAATCCACAGTTTTATATAAATCAGCTCCATTTATTGAGCTTGTTTCAAGCATAAAATTATATCTAATATCTGTAGAGAAAAGTCCTAGATTTCCCCTGATTCGAGGCAGCATACTATATGTTGAAGGTGGATTAAAAGCGAATTGAGGCATAAATTCTATTGATTTCACTCTTGGAATATCATACTGTTGATCCATATAATGTTTGTGAAGTTCAATGCCACCAAAAACAATTATATCAAAAAACAAATCAATAAATAAATCATTGCAGCATAAACCTAAAATTGGATCACCGGAAGTAGCTCCATCTGACAAAAAACCGCCTTTGGAATTTCCTGCTGCACCTTTTATATCTCCGACTTGGGCATTAAGACTTTGAGATAAAAGGTAGAAAGAAAACAATAATATGTAAGTTAATCTTTTCATTTTTTCGTAAGCGTTAAAGCCAAAATAAATACTAATTTCTAATCTCTAAATTCTAAACAATTTCTAAATTTTCAATTAATCAATGTTTAAACAATATAACAATTTAACAATTTATCATTTCTAACATCTAACAGTCTAATAAGCTAATATCTAATCTTTGTTCCTATATCGATTTTTGAATTTAAAAGCTCATCAAGAGTGCATTCGTAAACAAGATTTCGTTTTGAGTTTTCAAGTTTATATTTAGGATTTGTATTCTTTTTCACTTCTCTTGGGAGCTTAAATGTTGATTTATAAGTAATCTTCTCCAGTATTTTCATGTCTTTTATCATGCTTTGCTTTCGATTCACATACATTCTGATAAATGGAGCAATGTTTCGTTTTTTAACAATATTCTTGCCAACTTTATAGATTTTGGGTGTGTACCACTTTTTTTCATAACTCATTAATTCATAGTATGCCCGGTTCAAATCTTTAGTGTTATCGAACTCAAAACTAAATGAATAAAGACCTTTCGCATCTGATGTAACTGATTTGATTTTTTTTATCCCTTCAGTGTCTTTTAAAATTTTGGCAGCCTGTTTTGGTAATGATTTTATTTCATCAAGAAATTTTGTGTCGATATAATCACCAACTTTATTTAGCAATTTACCAATCTCACCCAAATCAATTCCAATAAGCACTTTTCCTGACTGGTCTTCATTGACAGTTACTTCTTCAAATATCTCGATGCAGCTTGTGAAAAGCAATAATGGTATTATTATTAAAAGCAATGATTTTCTCATAATTATTGATTTTATTTTCTTTTCAAAATTAAGAAAATAGTAGTTAAGCCAGAAGAGTTTACAATTGAAAATTTAATATTAATAAAAATGATTTATGAATAAATAAATAACACCAATGAACTAATATTATGTCGCCCCGATGGGGCTTTAATAGGCATTTTTTCTGTTTTCTACAAATATATCGCCTCTACGAGGCTTTTCATCTGAGCACCAGAGGTGCGAAATATTTGTAGAAAAATTTATAATTAATGATTACAGAGTGCCGTAGGTACGAAATATTATTATTCCTAAATCTTGGATGGGATTAATAATAAAATAGTTTGTAAACAAGAATGATATCACAAACATCTTCAAAATAACAAATAATGTGAACAGTTTGTGACAATATAAATCTACAACAAAATACTCAACAATATCCCCGCCGCCACCGCTGAACCAATCACACCAGAAACATTAGGTGCCATTGCATGCATCAATAAATGGTTAGTAGGGTCTTCTTTTAATCCCTCGTGTTGTACAACTCTTGCACTATCAGGAACAGCTGAAACGCCGGCTGCACCAATCAAAGGATTAATTTTATTGTCACCTCTAAGGAAAAAGTTCATCACTTTAGCAAATATTAATCCACCGGCAGTTGCTATTATAAATGAAATAGCACCCAACACAAAAATTAGTAATGAAGTATCCTTTAAAAACACATCGGCCTGGGTTGAAGCACCAACAGTTATTCCTAACAGTATTGTTACAATATCAATCAATGAGTTTCTGGCTGTATTAGCTAATCTTTCAGTTACTCCGCTTTCTTTTAGAATATTACCAAAGAAAAGCATTCCCAACAATGGCAATGAACTCGGCGTTATAAATGCCGTAAGTAACAATCCAACAATTGGAAACAAAATCTTTTCAAATTTTGAAACTGAACGCGGAGGTTTCATTTTTATCAGCCTTTCCTTTCTTGATGTTAGAAGTTTCATAATAGGAGGCTGAATAACAGGCACTAAAGCCATATAAGAATATGCAGCAATTGCAATTGGTCCGATAAGATTAAGATTTCCACCTGTTCCGTTTGCCAGTTTTGATGAAAGGAAAATGGCAGTTGGTCCGTCAGCACCGCCAATAATTCCAATAGCTCCTGATTCCATAGGATTGAAACCTAAAGCCAAAGCTCCAAGAAAAGTAAGGAAAATTCCAACTTGAGCAGCAGCACCAAGTAACATTAGTTTTGGATTTGAAATCAGAGATGAAAAGTCAGTCATTGCTCCAATTCCTAAAAAAATCAAAGGAGGATAAATTCCTGCTGTTACTCCAAAATAAAGGTAATGCATAACGCTACCGTCTTCATAAATTCCAAGCTTTAATCCTGAATCGAGCAGAAACGGAATGTTCCCAATCAGTATCCCTACTCCAATCGGAATCAATAAAAGTGGTTCATAATTAAACTTTATAGCCAGAAAAATAAAAAACAAGCCGACCAGCAACATAATAAAATGTCCCGGTGTGGCATTTCTAAAACCTGTGTAACTAACAAACCTTTTAAGTCCTCTAACTACAGCAGAATCTGAACCCTGGGGCGAACTGTCAGTTTGTAAATTTGAATTTGCTTTATCGCTTGTTTGCTCAATAGAGTCTTCTTTATTAATATTATTCGGATTTATAAAAGCGTAATTAATTAAAGCAAGGAATGCTATAATTGCAGTTATAAGAAAAAACTTTTTTAATGCCATGATTATCCAATTTCAAGTAAAACATCACCTTGTAAAACACTTTGTCCTACAGCAACTTTAACGGAATTAATAACTCCATCTTTCTCAGCTAAAACATTATTTTCCATCTTCATGGCTTCCATAATCATCATATTATCGCCTTTTTTTACAGCATCACCAGGACTAACAAAAATTTTGATAATACTACCGGGAAGAGGAGACAATACCGGAAAACCTGAACCTAAAGCTTTTTGAATCCTTTCAGCACCTTCAGGATTTTTTATAGCCGGACGAACAAGAGTAGGGGTTTTTGTCTTTTTAACTTCATGCTGAACTTCAACTTGATATGGTGTACCATTAACTTCAATGTCAGCAATATTATTATTGAAGTCGATGACATTTACATCGTAATTTTGTCCTTTTATTGTAAACTTGAATTTTTTCATTTTTATCTCTTATAAGAATTTAGTCCATAAATTTTTGAACTCCATGGTGAATATACTTTTGAAACCTTTTTTATTGTAAGTACGTTGCTTTCATCATCATGAAGTTCACTAAAATATAAATATAAAGCCATACTTATTGCAGCATTAACATCGCCTGTTATAGAAAAATCTTCGCTCTCGCTGTCGATTATTTTACCTTGTTTTCGCAAGCGTTTCCGAATACTAATATTTAGTAATTTTGGAATATTACTAAAAACAAAAACAAGCAAAACCAAAGCAAAAAATACTATCACATAACCAACAGCAGCAACCATCAGCTCATTACTAGTAATACTTGACAAATCAAATTTTATTAGGTTTAGTATCATAATTTAAATTTTAAATTTATAAAGGAATATTTCCATGTTTTTTTGGTGGATTTATATCTTTTTTTGTTGCAAGTGCTTTTAAAGCCCTGATTATTCTAAACCTTGTATTTCTTGGCTCAATAACATCGTCAATATATCCATATTTTGCTGCTTCATAAGGATTTGCAAATTTTTCAGAATACTCCTTTTCCTTTTTAGCAATATATTCTTCTTTTTTATCAGCATCCTCAATTGCGCTGATATTTCTGCCTTCGATAACCTCAATTGCTCCTTTAGAACCCATAACAGCAATTTCGGCGGTTGGCCATGCATAATTAATATCGCCACGTAATTGTTTTGAACTCATAACATCATGTGCTCCACCATAAGATTTACGTAGTGTAATTGTAATTTTTGGCACTGTTGCTTCGCCATAAGCATACATTAATTTTGCACCATGAAGAATTATCCCGCCATATTCCTGACTTGTTCCCGGTAAAAATCCAGGAACATCAACCAAAGTAACAATAGGAATATTAAAAGCATCGCAGAATCTAACAAATCTTGCAGCTTTTCTGGAAGCATTAATATCAAGAACCCCTGCTAAATAATTTGGCTGATTAGCAACAATTCCAACAGGCATTCCATTAAAATCTGCGTATCCTGTAACAATGTTTTTAGCAAAATCTCTATGGACTTCCAAAAATTCACCATTATCAACAATAGCATAAATAACATCTTTTACGTCATAAGGTTTGTTGACATTATCCGGTATAATATAATTTAGATGGTCTTCGAGCCTGTCAATCGGGTCTTTGCATTCAACATGGGGTGGGTCTTCCAGATTATTTTGAGGTAAATAGCTTAAAAGTTTTCTAATAAGCATCAAACCTTCTTCTTCGTCTTCAGCAACGAAATGAGCAACTCCCGATTTTTCACCATGAACCTTAGCACCTCCAAGTTCTTCAATTGTAACAACTTCACCGGTAACTGATTTAACAACCTTTGGTCCTGTAACAAACATATAGCTGTTTTCTTTCGACATGATTGTGAAGTCGGTTAATGCAGGTGAATATACGGCACCACCGGCACAAGGTCCAAATATTGCAGAAATTTGGGGAATTACACCTGATGCAAGAATATTACGTTCAAAAATTTCAGCATATCCGCTTAAACTTTTTACTCCTTCCTGAATTCTTGCACCACCACTATCGTTAATTCCAATAACAGGTGCTCCAACTTTCATTGCCTGGTCTAAAACCTTACAAATTTTTTGAGCATACATTTCGGATAAAGAGCCGCCAAACACAGTGAAATCCTGTGAATAAACATAAACTATTGCTCCATCGATGGTTCCAAATCCTGTTATAACTCCATCTGAAAGATATGCTTCGTTTTCTAGTCCAAAGTCATGCGAACGGTGGGTTACAAACATATCAAACTCTTCGAAACTCCCAGGGTCGAGTAGTAAATCTATTCTTTCACGGGCGGTGCGTTTACCTTTTTTATGTTGGGAATCAATTCTTTTCTGACCACCACCAAGTCGGGCTTCTTCCCTTTTGTCCAATAAGGCTTTTATTTTATCTTCAATTGGCATTTTATTTTATATTAATTTGTTTCTTGTTTCTCGTCTCTCGTTGCTCGTTACTCGTTTTCGTCATTGCGAGCGAAGCGAAGCAATCTGTTTATTATCTGTTCTACTCTTCATTCCAACGGATTGCTTCAGTCGTGCCTCCTTCGCAATGACGCTTTGAATTTGCGGATTGCTCATCCCTCGTTGCTCGTGTTCTCGTGCTCTCATGCTCACCCCATCTCAAGCTCACTTCTTCTCACAAAACTCAGTCAAAACTCCAAATGTTGACTTAGGATGCAGAAAGGCAATATCAAGTCCTTCGGCACCTTTGCGTGGAGTTTTATCAATAAGCCTGATTCCTTTTGCTTCGGTTTCTTTTAAAACTTCTTCAATATTTTTAACAGCATAAGCAATATGATGAACTCCTTCGCCTTTATTTTCTATGAATTTTCCAACCGGTCCTTCGGGGTCAGTTGATTCAAGTAGTTCTATTTTAGTTTGACCTACCATAAAGAACGCAGTTTTCACTTTTTGTTCTTTAACTTCTTCGATTGAATAGCACTCTAAACCCAGTATTTCCTCATAATATTTTATGCTTTCTGTCAGGTTTTTTACTGCTATTCCAATATGTTCAATATGAGATGGTTTCATTCTAATATTTTTATCTTAAATTCGGCTGCAAAGGTAGTTTGATAATATATGAATTAAAAGGATATTTAGGAATATTTTTGTTTTTTTTGAAAATAATTAAGATGCCAAACCTAAAGCCTTTTCAAAAGCTCTTAGTATCTTAATGATATCGTGTTTTATTTGCATTTTCCAGCCTGCCCGTCTGGATTTATCTGGCTTAGGTCTTAAGAAAATACGCTACAGCAATTCCCAGATAATTCCCAACAGCATAGCCTACTAATCCGGTTGTTAATCCTGAAACAATGATTTCTTTGTTTTTTATGGCAGTTGCAACAGGAGCAATCATTGCAGGGCTAAAAATTGCTGCTACTGAAGTAATAATTACTGTGTCAGCATCAATTTTAAAAACAAATGCTAAAAGAAAATGCAACAAAACCGATGAAATCATTACAATAGCAAGAAAAGCAATAATCATAGAGCTTCCCGAAATTAACTCTTGAAAATCTGCAAGACTACCAATAGCAAGGCAAAAAATTAACAGAAAATATTCTCCCAAATCATAAGATTGTTTAATCTTTCTAATTTTCGGGATAAAGGATAAAGCGATTCCAAAAGTGGTTACAGATAATATCACAATAACCACTGATATTCCTCCTGTAAGTAATTTTGATAAAGCAATTCCTGCTGTAACAACAATTATTGATAATATTATTGGGATTAAGTATGATAAGAATTTATTCTTAGTCTGCTTTTCATTGGTTTCAATATTATTTTGATTTGGGTTTCGGTTTTTAAATTTTGAATTAAAAGATGGCAGGAATTTTAATAAAACTCTTTGACCAATTGTTAAAATAAACAAAAGATAAATTGAGCAAATCAGCATATCGCCTGAATTAAGCAAAATAAATGTTTCTTCTTTCACATCAAGAGCCATTCCTATTGCCGACATATTTGGGGTTCCACCTGTGTAAACTCCAATCAGCATTCCTGCTATTTTCCATGATTCTTCAGTTTTATCAGCAAAAAAATAATATGCAATAACCGAAGATACTGTTACACTTACTATGCAAAGGAAAAATGAAAAAGCTGTTGACCCGGCATATTTCAGCCATTTCACAAAATCGGTTGTAAACAGTAAAAGTGCAATGGCTAAAGGAATTGAAATTTCAGACACTTTAGTCGCAATTTCTGTGTTGATATTTAAAAAGGGAAGATTCGCAATCAACAATCCAATGGCATAACAAATAATAACCGGACTTATCCAATTGACTACTTTCCATTTTTTTGAAAGATAAATTACTAGGAGAGGGAAAAAGATGAAAAATGTTATTAGTAGAATGCTCATGTTAAATTTTAAGGTTCAATTGGTATATTGTTCAATTGGTATATTGTTCAATTGCTAAATTGTTAAATTGTTAAATTGTTATATTGTTTCATTATTGATTTTATTTAAGCATTACATCATTATCGCATTATTGCATTATCGCATTATCGCCTTATCGCATTACAGCATTATCGCATTTAAAAATCAATCTTATAATAAAAAATCGGCAAAAACCCAAGTTGATATTCTTCCCTGATTCCAATATCGCCTCCTACATAAGTTTGTTTAAAGACATTTTCGATTCCAAAAACATTAACCAAATCTAGTCCTATTTCGTGAGTTAGTTTTGCTGTATTCAATTTGTAATTAATTTTTACATCTGCACGGAAATAGTTTTTATACTGCTCAGAATTTTTATGTTCTTCAAAATAAATAGCATAACCGACTATATTAGATTCAGTTAAATTTATCGGTGTAAATCTCTTTCCACCGGCATAAGTTACTTTACCTCCAATTCCAAAAGAAGTATTATTCTTTTTGCCCCATTTGAACTCCTTTGTACCTAGAGCGTTAATAATATAATTGCCGTTAAAATCAGTATCATACTGAATTCCGTTACTAGCAATATATTTTGAGTTATAAAGTGAAGTTGATATCATAAAGAAATAAGTTTTACTAAAGAATTTTTCAATTGTAATTTCCAATCCATAATTTTCTCCTGTTCCTGAATTTTCCAGTTGATTTGGAAAAAATCTGTTAAGGTCATTTCCTTGATTTAAAATTGAATAAGCTGATGGTTCAACTTCAACAGGAATATTCGATAATTTTTGATAATATGTTTCGATGCTGAGCTTTAAAGCATTTTTAAAGTTATTGTTATAAGCCAAAACATAGTGAGTGCTTTTATAAAAATCCAAACCTTCATTATCGGCATAAGTAGTAATATTCATATTATCTGTTGTTATAACTTTTTCCTTTTTCGAAAAATAAATATAGGTCGGAATCATCTGGCTGTGCATTCCAATTCCCAGGCTTATTGATTGTGAAGGACGAAATTGCCATTTAACACCAAAGCGAGGTTCTATTGCCTTACTCTCATTCATGGTGAGATATTGACCATGAATTCCTGCATGAAATGTGAGCCGATCAGTCATTTTAAATTTCCACTGAAAATATGGTTGAATTAGAAAAGTGTTTGATTTTGTGTCAAGTCTTTGTTCCCAATGATAGTTTGCTGTGTCTTCGTTAAGAATACTATCGGCAAAATTAAATTGATAAAAATCAATAATAACACCTGTTTTAAAAGTGTGCTGGCTGTTAATTTTTCGATTCACCAAAAACGAAAGTGATGATTTTGTTTGACTAAAATCATAGCCGAGTTTATTATACATACTGTCTAAAACAAATTCACCATTTGCGATATGACGTGTGAATTTTTCGTGATAATTATTAGTGTTTTCAAATGATGATGAAATAGTAGCTTTGAAGTAAGTTTTAGGGTTTAGAGATTTAATATAATTTGCTCCAACCACTCCCATCGATGATTGAAAATGTTCGTCAACATCATCATTACCATAAATTTCCACATCATCAGGGTTGGTCTTTGTGCTTTGAATCATATCAATATTACTTATTCCACCAATTCCAAAAATTGAAAAATTAGCTGAATTCTTTAATGGAAAATTAAGTTTGAAACTTAAATCCTGATATTTTGGAATTGCATCGGTTCCAATTGTAATTCCTAAAGCATGAAACAAATCTAAAGTAGAATATCGGTAACTGACAAGAAATGATGCTTTTTTGCCTTTAGCTAAAGGACCTTCAGCCATTATTTCAGTGCCAAGAAAACCAAATTGCCCTGAGAATTCGTGTTTTTCGTTGTTACCATTTCTCATCTTTAAATCAAAAACTCCGGCTATTGAATTTCCGTATTCAGCCGGGAAAGCTCCCGACATAAATATAGAATTTGAAAGAACTTTATTATTTAATATTCCAACAGGTCCACCTGTATATCCTGAAACATTAAAATGGTTTGGATTAGGAATATTCACATTTTCGAGCCGCCATAATATGCCCATTGGTGAATTTCCCCTGACAATTATGTCATTGCTGGAATCATCAGCTCCATTCACACCGGCATAGTTTGAAGCCATTCGTGCCGGATCACCGCGGCTTCCGGCATAACGGTTTGTTTCATCAACCGAAAATGTTTTTGCACTAACAGTTGCCATTTTGTTTATTGAGTATTCTTCTTTCGAAGATTTAATTTCAACTCCTTTCATCGAAATTGCTGACTCTTCCATTTCAAGATCAATAATGACTTCCTTACCAGAGTTCACAATAACATTAGGTATCACCTGCATTTTATATCCAATATAAGAATATCTTAAAGTGTAACGTCCTAATGGAACATTTTCAATTCTATAAGAACCATCCAAATTAGTAATGGCTCCGGAAAGAAGAACTGAATCTTTAAATAATGCAATGTTAACTCCTATTAGCTCCATTTGGGAGTCTTTGTCTTTAACAACTCCTCTTATTACCTGGGTAATATTTTCGGCTATGGCATTTTGTATAATTATTAAGAATAGTAATAATAAAATTAGTTTACATCTCATCATAATAATCAGTTTTAGTAATTAATTTCTGTGTTATTTGAAATTCTCCAAATGTAAAACTGGAGTTAAAAGTAATTTTTTTATTTTAATGCAGAAAACAAAAATCAACATTAGGCATTTTATTTAAAAAAATTTCGAGAGGAAATTTATCAATAACCTTTTAAAAAAAAATTCGTATTTATTGCATTGTGAGATTTTTACTATTTCCTATAGCCGTTTTATATGGCATAATTGTTTTGATAAGAAACAAATTATTCGATTGGAAAATATTTCCATCGACTAGTTTCAATATTCCCATTATTTCCATTGGAAACATTTCAGTTGGTGGCACCGGAAAAACTCCTCACACTGAATATTTAATAAGATTACTTAAAGAGACATTTCAGCTTGCAATCTTAAGCAGGGGCTATGGACGAAAGACAAAAGGATTTTATGTGGCAAATTCATTTTCTTTGGCAGAAGAAGTTGGCGATGAACCTCGCCAATACAAACAAAAATTTGAAGATGTTGAAGTGATTGTCTGTGAAAATCGAAAAAAAGGAATAAAAAACATTTTGAGTAAATTTCTCGATATCAAAGTAATCATAATGGATGACGGCTTTCAGCATAGATGGGTAAAACCGGGTTTGTCAATTCTCTTAACAGACTATTTTCATCTTTTCACAAATGATTATTTAATGCCTGTTGGAAGACTTAGAGAATTTCGCTCTGCATCAAAACGAGCCGATATTATTGTGGTTTCTAAAACGCCTAAAGTGTTTTCACCAATTTTAAAACGTTCCTTGCTCGATAATTTAAAGCTTCTTCCTCAGCAAAAAATATATTTTTCATATATTGAATATGGTGATTTTGTCTTACTACCTGGTCTGATATGCAATCAAATTCCTGAAAAACACAATTGCATTTTACTTTTCACAGGTATTGCAAATCCGGGTCCGCTGGAAGAGCATCTTGAACGAATGTGTATTGAAATTGAAAAACTTAAATATCCTGACCATCACAAGTATTCTACAAAAGATATGGAGAAGATCAGGGAAATATTTCATAATATTGCATCCCCAAATAAAATTATAGTTACAACTGAAAAAGATGCTATGCGACTGGATAATCCTGACTTAATTAAAATTTTGCAAGGACTTCCGGTTTATTATGTTCCAATTCAAACAGAATTTCACGAAGAAGATAAAGAAAACTTCAACAATCAAATTTTAGAATATGTTAGATAAGATTAAAGAAACAACTGATTACATACTTAACAATATCTCAGAAAAGCCACAAGTCGGAATTATTCTTGGAACCGGCTTAGGTAACTTAGGTGAAGAAATTGAAATCAGCCAAACATTATCATATAAAGACATTCCAAACTTTCCGGTATCAACTGTTAGCGGTCATAAAGGTCAATTGATTTTCGGAAAACTTGGTGGGAAAAATGTTGTTGCTATGCAGGGTCGTTTCCATTATTACGAAGGCTATACAATGAAAGAGCTAACTTTTCCAATAAGGGTTTTTAAATTTCTTGGAATTGAAGCTTTAATAGTATCAAATGCTGCAGGAGGAATGAATCCTGAATTTGAAATTGGTGATTTAATGATAATTACTGACCATATCAACTTAATGTCATCCAATCCGCTGATGGGACCAAACGAAGACAAACTTGGACCCCGTTTTCCTGATATGCATGAAGCTTACAGTAAAGATTTGATTGCAAAAGCAAAAAAAGCTGCAAACGATAATAATATTAGCTTCCGAACAGGAGTTTATGCAGCCGTTTCAGGTCCAACTTTCGAAACCCCCGCTGAATATAATTACATCAGAATTATTGGAGCCGATGCTGTTGGAATGTCAACAGTACCTGAGGTTATTGTGGCAAGACATATGGATATTCCTTGCTTTGCAGTTTCTGTAATCACTGATCTGGGTGTTGCAGGACAAGTACATGAAGTTTCTCACGAAGAAGTAATTAAAGCAGCTAAAAACGCCGAACCAAAAATGACCTTGATGATTAAGGAATTGATTGCTGCATTATAAGCTTTCGTTATGGATAAAATATTATACACTGAAACACAAAGATTCCGACAAATCTGGATTATTATCATAATGATAGGTACTTCAGGAATTTTTGTTTGGGGATTAATTCAGCAATTAATATTTAGAATTCCATGGGGAACAAATCCATCATCAGATTTGGGCTTAATCCTTTTCAGTTTAATTCCGTTTTTAATATTTATATTGCTTTTAAGAATAAAATTACTAACAACAGTGAAGGAAGATGGCGTTTATTTTAAATTCAGTTTGCTTCAAAGAAAAACTAAAAAAATCCCCAAAGAAGATATTTTAAAATATCAAATTCGAACCTACAGACCTATAAAAGAATATGGTGGTTGGGGAATAAGAAAAGGTGGGAAAAGAGTTGGAGATGCTTATAATGTAAGTGGAAATGTTGGTGTTCAATTCGAATTAAAAACCGGCAAAAAAATATTAATTGGAACTGCTTTCCCTGAAAGATTTAAGAAAGCGGTTGATGATATGTTGAAGAAGGGCTAAAAGTCTTGTTATCTGATTTTAAAATATTCTTTTAAAACACAAAATAATCACAAAGTAAAACTTATTGTAAATTAATGTTTTGTGAATCTTAGAGTCTTAGAGTCTTGGTGGCATTTTTTGTCTTTTAGACTTTTCGGATTGGACTCAATCAATAATATCTCTTTTTTAATAATTCCATTTTTTTCGCTTCGTTTTTCTCAAATACATTAAATTTGTGTTTTCTAAACATCTTTTTAATTATGAAATCATATAAATTTTTTCTTTTAGCATTTATTGCGATTATTGTTTTTTCCTGTGGCAATAACAATGAAAAAAATAAAATCACAATCAATGGAAAACTTACAAACACCCACGCTGAAACTATTTACCTTGAAGAACTTACAATAACCAATCTCAAGCCCATTGACTCAACTACAGTGAATGAAGATGGGGAGTTTTCATTTAAACAATATGTTACTGATAAAGGATTTTTCGTTATTAAAGTAGCACCAAATAATTTTATTACTGTAATCCTTGGTCAGGGCGAAAATGTTACAATCACAGGCGACATCAGGCAATTAGCCCGCACTTATAATGTTGAAAATTCAGATGATTCTAAGCTATTATGGGAAATTGAGCAACGAAAAAATAAAATTTATGCTCTATACGATTCTCTTGGTACTGTATGGAGAAATAAAATACACGAAACGGACAACTATGAAACAAAACTTATTTTGGATTCAATTGCCGAGAAAGCTATGATTGATTATAGAAGTCAGCAAAGTGATTTTATTTCTGAGAATAAATATTCGTTAGCTATGGTAGTAGCTTTATATCAGAGAATTGGCAAAAGTTTGGTTTTTACCATTAAAGATGACCTTGAACTCTTCAATATGGTGAACCAGGCATTAAATGAAAAATACCCCGAAAATGCACATGCTATTGATTTGAATAAAAGAATACTTGAAATGAAAAACTTTGAGGCTAATAAAAAACTTACGGAATCAAAACTTGATTCCGGTATGACAGCACCCGATTTCACATTGCCAGACCCCGAAGGAAAACCTGTTAGTTTATCATCAAAAAAAGGTAAAATTGTTTTACTCTATTTCTGGAAATCAAGAAATACTCTTAGCCGAAACGAAAGCCCAAAATTGCTTGAATTATATGAAAAGTATAAGTCGAAAGGCTTTGATATTTTCTGCGTAACTCTTGACGATAATGTCCAACTTTGGCAGGGAGCAATTATTATTGACAGAATGACCTGGACGAATGTTATGTCGAATAGCACAGTGAATAAATTCTATAATGTTGAAGATGATATTGAAGTTCTGCCAAGAGCCTTTTTACTCGACAAAGAAGGAAAAATAATTGCAAAAGACTTTAGAGTTGATGAATTGGAGAAATTGCTTAAAACAGTTTTTGACGCTGATTTACGCTGATTGTTTATGATTTTATTGTTAAATTGTTTAAAACATTAAATGATTATTATTATGATATTGTTTCGGATTTAGATATTCGGATTTAGGATTTAAAAACTTATATGTTCTTTTACGCCTTACGACCAAAGGAAGTCCTTATGGATATGGTTAAATTGATTGAAATTAGAAATTAGTATTTTCGCTCAAATGAATTTTATGATACGATTAAATAATTATTTTTTCCTGATTCTTTTTGCATTTTCGTTTTTATCATTAAAATCCCAGGATGCAGTTTTTATTACAAAGCCATATCCGGATTATTTTCAACAATATGTGGAATATACTATCCATGTTGAACTCGATGATAATTTACATGAGCTTAACGGCATTGAATCTGTAATCTATTTCAATAATTCTCCGGATTCATTAAGCTTTTTGTATTTCCACCTTTGGCCGAATGCTTATAAGGATGATGAAACTGCATTAGCAAAACAAATTCTTAGTATGGGGAAGGATGAATTTTATTTTTCCGAACCCGAAGACAAAGGATTTATTGATGATTTGGATTTCCAGGTTAATGAAGAAAAAGTTCGCTGGGAACTTGATAAAACCAATATTGATATTTGTAAAATCTATTTGAACAAACCACTAAAAAGTGGCGAAAGCATTAGAATTACAACTCCTTTCCATGTTAAGCTTCCCAAATCGGATTTTTCCCGTTTAGGACATAAAGGGCAAGCTTATTATATTTCGCAATGGTATCCTAAGCCTGCTGTTTATGATAAATATGGCTGGCATCAAATGCCATATTTAAGCATGGGTGAATTCTATTCTGAATTTGGAACTTTCGATGTTAATATCACCTTGCCAATGAACTATGTAGTTGGTGCAACAGGGGATTTAATAAATTGTGATGATGAAATCAAATGGCTTGAAAACAAGGATAAGGAAACAAGAGCGACTAAGAGTTTTAGTTATGATGATAAAAGTTTTCCTAAATCATCAGCAAAGAAAAAAACTTTGCATTATCACCAGGAAAATGTTCATGATTTTGCCTGGTTTGCCGACAAAAGATATTATGTTTTAAAAGGTGAAATTGAGTTGCCTTATTCAAAGCGGAAAGTTACTTCGTGGGCAATGTTTACAAACAGCGAAGCCGATTTATGGAAAAACAGCATCGAATATATTAATGACGCAACATTGTTTTATTCGCAAAAACTTGGTGATTATCCTTATAATAATGTTTATGCTGTTCAAGGTGGTGATGGCGGAATGGAGTATCCGAATATTACATTGATTGGATCTGCCGGAACTGCTTTTTCGCTTGAGCATGTTATAATGCATGAAGTTGGTCATAACTGGTTTTATGGAATTCTAGGTTTTAATGAAAGAACACATCCATGGATGGATGAAGGTTTAAACACCTTTTATGAAAGTCTTTACACACAAAATAAATATCCCCAAAAAACTTTACTCGGTTCTTATATTCCAGAGACAGTCAATCTAAACTGGTTCGATTTGGATGAATTTAAAAACAAATATGATTATTACCTGGGCTATCATTATACAGCTTGTCATAATAAAGATCAGGCGATTAATTTGCCGTCAGAGGAATTTTCGATGATTAATTATTTTGCTATTGTTTACCTTAAATCTGCTGCTTCGTTTCATTATTTAAGAGAATCTCTTGGAGATGATTTGTTTGATAAAACAATGAAGGAATTTTATGAGCTATGGAAATTTAAACATCCTCAGCCAAATGATTTCAGGGAATTTTTCGAAAAGCAAACTGCAAAAGATTTAAGCTGGTTTTTCGATGATGTTTTGGGAAGTACAAAAAAACTGGATTTTAAAATTGCTTCGATTAAAAAGCAAGATTCTTCATTGAAAATTAAAGTAAAAAACAATAAAAACACAAAAGGTCCATTCTCAATTTCAGCAATTGGTGATTATAATGAAATTGATACTACAATTTGGTTTGATGGTTTTGAAAAGAAAACAATTGTAAATTTTCCGACTGGAAATTATAAAAAATTAAAAATTGACGCAGCTTATGACATTCCGGAAATAAACCGGCAAAACAATACAATAAAAACTAAAGGACTTTTTAAAAAGACCGAGCCTTTAGACATACAATTTCTTTGGGCAATTAAAAATCCGAATAAAACTCAACTATTTTATTTGCCCTTGCTTGGTTGGAATTATTATAATAAATGGATGCCAGGCTTAAGCGTTTATAGTAATCCAGCCTTCCCGGGAAAATTTGAATTCCAATTTAGCCCGATGTATTCTTTCGTAACAAATAATTTGAACGGCTATGCGAATATGGCTTATAATATTTATCCGCAAAACAATATTATCAGAAGAATTCAAATTGGAGTAAAATCTTCACAATTCAATTATAGTGATTATGAGTTCCAAAATCAATACACCAAAATTGCTCCTGAATTAAGAATCAATTTTCATCCAATACCAAGATCAGGAAAACTAAATCAAAGCATTGTTCTCAGGCATGTAAATATTTCGAAAGAGGCAGGAATTTATGATAGAGATTTAAAAGAATTTGAACAAAAAGGCATCTATTATTATGTAAATGACTTAAAATATAACATTCAAAATTCAAGAATTATCAATCCATTTGGTGCGACAATAAATCTACAACAAAACAAAGAAATGATTAAAACTTCGATTGAAGCAAATTATCGTTTCACTTATTTGAATAAAAAGAAAGGATTTGATATTAGGTTGTTTGCGGGAAGATTTTTAAAAATAAATTCTTATAAAATTGATTACAGATTCAGATTAAGTGGAAATGCCGGCTTCCAGGATTATTTGTATGATGAACTTTTTCTTGGAAGAAATGTGAGTTCAGGATTGTTGGCACATCAATTTGTTGAAACAGGTGGAGCTTTTAAATTCTACACACCTCTTGGACAAAGCTGGGATAATATTATTGCAACAAACTTAAAGGCTTCATTACCAGGAAAAATTCCTGTTAAGCTTTATGGTGATTTTGGTTTTTATACTGATTTATTTGGTGCTGAAACTTATCTTTGTTATGATATAGGATTACAGATTTTTATAATAAAGAATATTTTTGATATTTATATTCCTTTGGTCTTATCTGATGAAATTGAAAAAACATTTAAATTAACTGGGAATAATAAATTTTTAGATAGAATTAGATTCACTCTAAAATTAGATGAACTAAATCCTTTTAAATACGTAGATAAGCCGGAGATGTTGATGAGTTTTTAGAAGGTGGGAAGTGTGAAGTCGGAAGACCGAAGTCGGAAGTCCTTTCGGTTGAAAGTAAAAAGGCGTAAGACAAAAGGCAGCGAGAAGCAAGAACCGAGAGACGAGAAACGACACTTCGGCTCCGCTCAGTGTCCGGTAGGATTCGAAATGAGTGGCGACATTGAGCGAAGTGGGGTCATTGAGCGGAGTCGAAATGACAAGCAGCGAGCAACCAGAAACGAGTAACCAGTGACAAGTAACGAGCAACCAATAATGAGAAATAATTAATTAGACATTAAAAAAATAAACTTGAATAACACACCAAAAATATACTTTGTTTCCGATGCACATTTAGGCATTCCTACTTACGAGAAAAGTCTTGTAAGAGAAAAATTGCTCGTTAAATGGCTTGATGAGATAAAATCTGATGCGGAAGAAATTTATCTTCTTGGCGATATTTTTGATTTTTGGCATGAATACAAAAGAGCAATTCCAAAAGGTTTTGTGAGAATATTTGGAAAGCTGGCAGAATTAACTGATTCAGGAATTAAAATTCATTTCTTCACCGGCAATCACGACATTTGGTGTTATGATTATTTTCAAAAAGAATTAAATCTCACTGTTCATAAAAAACCTATTTCAAAAGAAATTTTAGGCAAGAAATTTTTCCTTGGACATGGCGATGGTTTGGGTCCAAAAGACTTTGGTTATAAGTTTATAAAAAGAGTTTTTGCGGGAAAATTAAATCAATGGCTTTTTGCTCGTCTTCATCCTAACTTTGGAATTGGTCTTGGTTTATTATTCTCGAAAAGAAGCAATCATAAACAGGGAGACGACCATCTTGTATTTCTTGGCGAAGACAATGAATGGCAATATGTTTTTGCAAAAGAAAAACTTCAAAAAGAGCATTTCGACTATTTTGTTTTCGGACACCGACATATTTCCATAATTAAAGAAATCACAGATAAATCCAAATTCGTAATCCTTGGTGATTGGATAACCAAATTTTCTTATGGTGTTTTTGATGGGGAGAAGTTTGAGTTGAAAAGGTTTGGTAAATAGAAATTGTCAATCAACAAAGGTTTCTCTCAATACTGATTTTACTTCTTTAATTTCGGGTTTTGATAATCTGCCCAAGACTTTCACAATTCGTTGCTTGTCAATTGTTCTGATTTGGTCAATTGCAATCCATCCAATTTTTCCATCATGTTTCACTTCAATTCTGGTAGGATATTTTCTCGACCGGGTTGTCATAGGTGCAACAACAATCGTTTGAAGATGTTCGTTCATTTCATCAGGTGAAATAATTACACAAGGTCTGGTTTTCTTGATTTCTGTTCCAATTGTTGGGTCAAGATTTACAAGAACTATTTTATATTGTCTTAAATCCATTCTTCCAGATTTTCATCATTAAAAACATCATTAAACAAAAGTTTGTCGTCACCATTTTCATTCATTTCTTTAAAAGCCTCACTCCAGCCTTTTCTTGGACGGGAAAGCGGCTTTATAATGAAATAGTTTTTTTCAAGTATTAGTTCAACCTTGTCTTTGATATTGTATTTATCAATTAAAGTTTTACTAAGCCTGAAGCCTTTTGAGTTTCCTATTTTTATTACTGATATTTCCATAATATTTCTTTGAAATGTAATCACAAAGTTACTACATTATTTGTAGTATGCAAAAAAAAATCATCCAAATGTAAGAATGTTAGATATAATTAGAATATCGTTCTTAAATAGACTTTATTTACTTTATTAAATAAATTCGATTCTCATCTAATTTATAGAACATTGGGGCTACAATCACTTTCGGATATCTTAGTCGAATTCGTTTTGATTCATTTACTACAAAGTCAATTTCATTTTCTAACTCAAACATAGGGGCAAACATAGTGAAGTGGTTCGTAGCTTTTTTATAATCCCATCCTGCATTGTTAACAAGTCCCTGTATGAATTGCTCTTTTCTGGAAAATAGGTTTACCATACCGCAATTATCGTGTCCGATAAGTGCTATGTGTTTTACACCTCCGACTGCAATTGCATAGGAAATTTTAAATTCGCTATGTCGTAAATTAGCTCCGCCTGTACGAATGATATAAGAGAAATTTTCAGGAATTCGAAGATGTTTTCTATTGTCCATACACATTCCTGTAAGAAGCTGTGCACTTGACCATTCGTCCAGCGGTCTGTCAAGATTTTGATATTCCAGTAATAGACCAATTGGTGTATTACTGTATTCCGGAAAAATATCTTCTTTTTTAGATACATCGATTAGTTGGTTCATGTATTTTTTTAGAGTTAACATAATAAGTTAAAGGAATGTTTTTGTTTTTTATTTAATTTTTGATTAATAGGAATATTATTTTTTAGTTCTTAATTAATTTAACCGTATTGACTAAGTTTAACAATCAGTATGATTTTTGTAAAAATATGAAAACTCATCAAAAGGTTAGTAAAAGAAAAGGTTTTTTTATTTTTAGAATTTATAATAATAGAATTTTTTCTTTAGCAAATGAGATATTAAGTACTTTTACCGGCATTTTATTTTTAATAATCTTATTTTTAATGAAACCTCATATGGTTATAAATATGATTGTGTTTCTTTATTATATTTTGTGATTATTAACAAAATCAATTATTGTATAAGTAAATAATTATTACTCCAAAATGAACACAACAAAAACTACCAATAGACTTTTATTAATAATTGTAATTCCTGTGATTTTTTATTTGCTAAAAATATTATCCTTCATTTTTGTACCCCTAATTCTTTCAATGTTTATAACACTGTTGTTTTTACCATTGATGAGATGGCTTAAGAAGAAAAATGTTCCAAAACCAATAAACATATTAATTGTAATTTCAATAATTGCCGGAATCCTAAAATTAGGTGGTGAATTAATTCGGATTTCGAGTAAAGAAATAATGTCTGCCAAGGGTGTGTTTTTTGAAAAGGCGGAAACAAAGCTTTTAAGTATAGTTGTGTCAATAGAAGATTTTTTTGGAATTGAACGTGTTGTTGGTGATAACGTTTTAGTTCATTATTTTCAGAATAAAAGTATTATCGGGAATTTTGGTTCAACATTAGATTTTATTGGCAATACTCTTACAATGACACTTATGACAGCTTTTTTTGTTATTCTATTACTTTCAGAATCAATCAACTTTCAGAAATTGCTGAACAGCACAGTATTTAAGCAAAACTATTCTTCTGTTAAAGCTTTTATGAAAATCGAAAAAGACATTATTAAATTTGTTAAAGTTAAATTTCTGATAAGCCTATTTACTGGAGTTGGTTTTAGCCTTGCTTGTTACTTTTTTGACGTAAGTTTTCCTATTTTTTTGGGGGATTTTTGCTTTTCTTATCAATTTTGTTCAAATGGTTGGCTCGGTTATTTCGGTAGTTTTATTGTCTTTATTTGCCTTTGTAGAACTTGATCCAAGCGGCACACTAATCTTTTTCATTCTTACAATAACTGCTGTTCAGATTTTAATGGGTGGAGCATTAGAACCGATTTTTATGGGAAAAACATTTTCTCTAAACGTTGTAACAGTTTTAATAATGCTCATGCTGTGGGGATACATTTGGGGAATTCCCGGGTTAATAATGTCTATACCAATTACAGTATTTATTAAGATTATTTTAGAGCAATTTCCAAGAACCGAAGTTATAGCAAATTTAATGTCCGGTTCTCCACCGCAGGTTAAAATCCTTTTGAAGAAAAAGCAGTAATCATTACATTGGTCTTTTTTTAATCATACCTCCTTTTGCATCTTTTATACTATGCATTACTATAAAGCATTTTTGTAAATTTTATCTATTTCGGTATGTAGTTTTGTTAACTCTAAGCATGTGATTAATGTGTAAATATTATCAGTTTGTTTCAATGTTTCCCCTTGTTTTGCAAAACCTTTTTTGCCGGAATAAATTGTACATTCTCTTCCCATTTTTTCAATTATTGCCAGCCTGATTTCTTCATGTTTATCGGATATTATTGTTACACCCATTTATAAAGAAATAGTCGATTACTATCTGTTTCATTGATAAATAAACGAATTAAAAAAAAAAAGGACACAATTTTTTGCATCCTTTTCAAATAATTTATGTTTTGGGCTTATCCAACTTTCTCAACCATTTCGGCTAGTCGGTTTGAATATCCGTATTCGTTATCATACCATGAAATTATTTTCACAAGATTACCGTCTTTCACCATTGTCAACATTGAGTCATAAACTGAAGAGTATTTGCTTCCAATAATATCAACACTTACGATTGGGTCTTCGCAATACTCAAGAATTCCTTTCATTGATCCTTCGGCTGCTTTTTTCATTGCTGCATTAATTTCTTCAACTGTGGCATTTTTTTCCAGAACACAGGTTAAATCCACACATGAGCCATCAGGAGTTGGAACACGCATTGCCAAACCGTGAAGTTTGCCATCAAGTTCAGGAATAACTAATCCAATTGCTTTTGCTGCTCCTGTGCTTGTTGGAATAATTGAAACTGCTGCTGCTCTTGCTCTTCTTAAATCTTTGTGAGGTGCATCCAAAATAATCTGGTCGTTAGTGTAAGAATGAATTGTGTTCATCAAACCTTTTTCGATTCCCCAATTATCATTTAATACTTTTGCAATAGGGCCTAAACAATTTGTAGTGCAAGAAGCATTAGAAATAATTCTATGTTCGGGTTTTAAGTCAGAGTCATTCACACCAATAACTATAGTAGCATCAACATCATCTTTTGATGCAGCAGGAACACTTAATATTACTTTTTTGGCTCCGGCTTGAAAATGTTTTTCCAATTGCTCTCTTTTTCTGAAAACTCCCGTTGATTCAATCACGACATCAATTCCTAAATCTTTCCATGGAAGGTTTGCAGGGTCTCTTTCGGCAATAACTTTAATTCTGTTTCCATTAACAACAAGAAAATCACCATCAATTGAAACATCACCAGGAAATTTTCCATGAATTGAATCATATTTCAACAAATGTGCTAATGTTTTGGAATCAGTTAAATCGTTTAAAGCAACAACATTAATATTTTTGTTTTCAAGCATAGCTCTGAATGATAATCTTCCTATTCTACCAAAGCCATTGATTGCTACATTTATCTTTGCCATAATATCTTAAATTTTTATTGTATCGTTAATAATTTCAATTGCCAAAATTAGTATTTTTTTACAAGAAATTTATTCCAAATAATAAATAAATTGCTTCCACCCTGAATTTAACTACCCCATTACATTATTATCGCATTATCGCATTATCCCATTATCGCATTATCTCATTTAAGCATTTTAATATTCCATAAAAGAAATACTTTGAAAAAATTTATTAATAAGATATTGAAATAAGAAACCTTAAGGAATTAAAATTACTGTTCCAAGAAACTCAAAACGTTCAGCATAAGTTTCCTGGATTATTATTTTGTAGGTATAAACGCCCTGAAATTTTGAGTTATCGCCTCCTTCAACAGTTCCATCCCACATTTCATTTAAATCTTTTGTGAAATAAATTAATCTTCCCCATCTGTCGTAAATATACATTTCAAAGAAATCAATTGCTTTAAACACACCAACTGGACCAAAAACATCATTTAAACCATCTCCATTGGGAGTAAAAGCGTTTGGAATAAAATAAGCGTTGCACCTTTTTACACCTAAATCGAAAGATGTAACATCTGTACACACAACTCCATTTTTTGAGTTGGCAACAGTGAGAGTGTAGCTTGTGCTTTCTTTTGGACCAACAGTTATTGATGAAGCGGTTGAACCTGTACTCCAAATATATGAATCTCCTCCACTTCCGTATAAAATGGTTGAACCTCCTTTGCATATTGTATCTGCTTCGGCAGAAATAGAAGCTATAGGAACAGGATTTATAACTATTTCCATTGAAGCACTATTTTCACATCCGTTATTGTCAGTAATACTCACACTATAAGTGGCAGTTGAAGAAGGGCTTAATGAGATAGTTTGGCTAATATCACCTGTATTCCATAAGTAAGCAATTCCACCGGATGCTGTAATGTCAATTGTTTCGCCATCGCAAATTGTTGTATCATTTGTTAAAACAACAACAGGTAAAGGATAGACTTCAATGTCAGCATTTGCCACTCCAGTACAACCTAAAGTATCGGTAACTGTAACTGTATATTGGGTTGTTACCCCGGGAGCATCAGAAATTGTTGGTTGAGTTGAGCCATTATTCCACAAATAAGCAACACCGCCAACAGCATTTGCTGAAATAGTACCTGTGTTTCCATAACAAACAGAATCATTTGTTGTATTAACAACAGGTTTGCTGACTTTCACCAAAACACTATCGGTTTTTTGAGCCAGGCAAATATCTGTTATAGTTACAAAATATTGTGTTGTTGAAGCCGGACTAACATTTGTTGAATTAAGAGTGTCTCCGTTACTCCATAAATATGTATATGGTGATAGTGCACCTTGCCCGTTTACTACCAGCATTGCACTATCCTTGCAGATAACCGTATCATTACTAATTGTGCTTTCGAGTACGCTATTGTCCATTATGTCAATATAAACTGTATCATAAGTGCATGCAGATGTATTAACTAAAAGAATAACTTGTTCAATACCTTCAACAATACCATCAAGAATAGGAGAGATTATTAAATTAACTGAATCTTGTCCGGCTGGTATTGTAACATTGTTTGGAATAGTTGTATAGTCAACACCATTAATCGCAGTACCCCAAATCGCATAGTTGATAATAGTGTTGGTTGATTTTGCCTGTGGTATTTTGAGTGTTAAAATTGCATCATTACAACCTTCAATTGCCATTGATGAATTTACATTGGGCATTGAATATGATGAACTTACTACGACTGAGCTACTCATAAAGCTATTTGCTTCAAGAAAAACACCTGAATCATAAATTCCATCACCAGCATCAGAAATTGCAATTTTAATATGATATGTAAAACAAGGCATTACTCTTATCCATGCTGTTAAAACTGTTGTGAAGGCATCATACTGAATTGTTAAACCACTAGTATTATCAATGTAATAAGCACAGTTATTACATGGTCCTGTGTTAGACAATCCATTGTTAAGCGTATTAATTGAAACAGGAGTGTTAGCTGTTCCCGGGATTATAGCAATATTTTTTTTATTATAGTTGCCACCTAATGGATTTAAGCCGCTAACAAAAAAACCAAAAACATCATTAACTGTACTACCAGAATATTCGGGATATTCTTCTGATGCGAAAACATATCTGAATTTTATGGTGTCAGAAACCGGGACAAAATCAAATTCTAAAATTGCTGCATCATAAGTATTGTATCCACTTGCAACACTAAGAAGTGAATCTCCGGGCTGATTAAGATTATTGCCTGCTGAAGTTAAAGTATTTGGTCCTATAGCAGTAGTAACATTCCCAGATGCTAAAATAACTCCCGATGGAAAACCTATATTTGTTGGAGTTGCTCCTGTCGAAAACGAGCCTATTGCTGACAATGCACCTGAGTAGGTAACATTACTTACAGTGATTCCTTGTCCAACTAAAATGTTTTGAACTAATTGTGCAGGAGTCATAGTGTTATTTACAATTAACTGGGAGTAAGAATTATTTGAATAAAGACAAAACAATAAGCCAATCAAAGTAAATTTGATGTAATTTAAGAATGAAACATTATGATTTTTCTTTGTTAGCATTATAGGCTTTTTCAATTCAAAAATAAGACACGGAAATTTGAATAAAAGTTGCTTTGTTAGTTACGCAAATGTAAAAAAAAAGTCAATTGAATATTCATTTCCAATATTAATTAGTTTTTTAAGCTATAATTACTAAAGATTTTATAATTTTATGGGCTTAAATTTTAAATACAAAGCAAAACAAATATTATGGAATACGTTAAAAAATACATTGAAACACACAAAGACAGATTTTTAGAAGAATTATTTGAGCTAATTAGAATACCTTCAATTAGCTCCCTGTCGGAACACAAAGCTGATATGCAAAAAACGGCAGAGCACATTAAAAAAGCTATTATTGATGCAGGAGCTGATAAAGCTGAAGTAATGCCATCAATAGGTAATCCTGTTGTTTATGCTGAGAAAATTATAAATCCTGAATTGCCAACGGTTTTGGTTTATGCACATTATGATGTGATGCCTGTTGACCCAATTGAACTTTGGAAATCACAACCATTTGAACCTGTTGTAAGAGATGGGAAAATTTGGGCAAGAGGTGCTGATGATGATAAAGGCCAAGGTTTTATGCATATAAAAGCGTTTGAACTTATGGTGAAAACCGATACTCTTCCTTGCAATGTGAAATTCATGATTGAAGGTGAAGAAGAAATAGGTTCTCCTAGTCTTGGGAAATTCTGTGAAGAAAATAAAGAACTTTTAAAAGCTGATATAATTCTTGTTTCTGATACAGGTATGATTGCTCCTGATATTCCTTCAATAACAACTGGTTTAAGAGGATTAAGCTTTATGGAAGTGACTGTTACAGGACCAAATAAAGATTTACATTCCGGTCTTTTCGGTGGAGCTGTAGCAAATCCTGCAAACATACTTTGCAAAATGATAGATTCACTTTTAGATGAAAACAATCAAATTACAATTTCAGGATTTTATGATGATGTTATTGTTGTTTCCGATGCAGAAAGAGCAGAAATGGCAAAAGCTCCTTTTGAGCTTGATGAATATAAAAAAGCAATTGATGTTGCTGAAGTCTGGGGCGAAAAAGGATATTCTACTAATGAAAGAACAGGTATTCGTCCTTCATTGGATGTAAACGGAATTTGGGGAGGATATACAGGCGAAGGTGCAAAAACAGTTTTACCATCAAAAGCTCACGCAAAAATTTCGATGCGTTTAGTGCCAAATCAGGATAATCATAAAATTAGTGAATTATTTGAAAAGCATTTTAAAGCAATTGCTCCACCTTATGTGAAAGTTGAAGTTAAAGCTTTGCATGGCGGACAAGGCTATGTCTCACCAACTGATAGTATTGCTTATCAGGCTGCTGATAAAGCTTATACCAAAGTTTATGGCAAAAAACCTGTTCCTGTTCGTAGTGGCGGAAGTATTCCAATTATCTCAACATTTGAACAGATTCTTGGAGTAAAATCAATATTAATGGGATTTGGATTGGAATCGGATGCAATTCATTCACCAAACGAAAACTACCCACTTGAGCAGTTTTTTAACGGTATTGAAACTATTCCTTATTTCTATCAATATTATGTTGAAATGATGAAGTAGAAGTTGATGTTTCAGGTTTCAGGTTTCAGGTTTCACACTTCGACTCCGCTCAGTGCAAGAGTTTCAGGTTTGAACGAGATAAAAGATGCAAGAATCAATAGACAGTTGACATCCAGACGGATTCCCTTTAGTTGAAAGTGAAAATCATAAAAAATCTGCGTTAATCAGCGTCAAGAAACCTGAACCCAAAATAGATAGAATAAAAAAAACTGCGTCGGATTTCGATGCAGTTTTTTTATGCAATTTATTTTGAAATTTATTTCTTAAACTCTTCCAAGCCTTTATCAAGAAATTCGATAAATTTCTTTACATCTGTTTCATAAGCTTGTGGTCCTGAAAGAACTTTACCATCGCTATCAATTACAACATATAAAGGAGTTCCTAAAGCATTGAATTTAGTTCTCATTAAGTCACCATTTTGTTTTCCTATTGTCTTTTTAACTTTATCATCAATTTTAGAAGTGTACCACTCCGATTCTGGAAGTTCTGTTGGATCGTCAGTATATAATTCACAAAGGACAAAATCAGATTTTAATCGTTTCAGCACTTCTTTATCAGCCAATGTTGTAGCATCCATTTTTTTGCAATTAGCACAATAATGACCAGTAAAATCAATAAAGACAGGCTTATTTAATTCTTTAGCACATGCAACAGCCTCTTCATAATCAAAGTATCCTTTTAAATGATTTGGCCAATGAAGTTTATCACCATATTTTGGTTCTCCACATAAATTGTTTTCTTCAACAACTCCAGTTCCACCGGAGTTTTCTTCAATTAAAGCAGGTAAATCAAATTTTTGCATCGACTGAGTTGGAAGAAATGGGGCAACAGTTTGGAGCTTTGCACCAAACAGCCCGGGAATTAGATAAACAACAAATGAAAATACTATTACAACCAAAATCAAACGTGGAACGCTAATATGAGGAACATCAGAATCGTGAGAAAATTTAATTTTTCCAAGCAAGTAGAATCCAAGTAAAGAAAACAAAACAATCCAAACTCCAATGAAAACTTCACGGCTAATTCCCCAGTCCAAAACATCATTTGGACCTACAAGGAACTTCATTCCAAAAGCGAGTATTATAAAACCAAATACAACTTTAATTGAGTTCATCCAACCACCTGATTTTGGCATTTTATTCAATACTGAGGGGAATAAAGCAAGGAAAGCAAATGGCACTCCAAATCCAATTGAAAAACCAAACATCCCAACAAATGGTTTTAAAACCTCACCATTAGCAGCTTCAACAAGTATAGTCCCGATAAAAGCAGCTGTACATGAAAAAGAAACAAGAACCAGAGTTAAAGCCATGAAAAATGTTCCAACCAAACCACCTTTATCAACCTTTGAATCTGCTTTGTTTACCCATTTTGTAGGCATAACCAGTTCAAACATTCCAAAGAATGAAGCCGCAAAGAATATGAAAACGGCAAAGAAAATAATATTTGTCAACCAGTGATTCACAATATTTCCGATGGCATCAGCACCAAAAATTAATGTTAAAACTATTCCAATTACCGAATAAATAAAGATTATGGATAAACCATAAAAAATTGCCAGAAATTTACCTTTAGATTTACCTCCTTGATAATTTAGGAAAAATGCAATATTCATTGGAATCATTGGGAAAACACAAGGTGTAAAAATTCCTGCAATTCCTAAACCTAAAGCAAAAAAGAAAAAGCCCCATAATGATTTGTCAGCATCTTTAGACTCTTCTTTCACTGGCTCTTCAGCAACAACTTCTGAATTATTTGCTGTTGTTTGTTCATCCTGAGCAACAACAGCTACCTCCGCTGTAGTATCTTCATCTATAGTTTCTGATTCAAGACTCGCATCACCATCACCTTTTCCTTTTTCGGGTTCAACCACTTTTTCAGCAGTAGCTCCATCAACTTTAAATTCAAAATCATCTTCGTAAGGAATACAAGTTTCATCATTGCAAACCTGGTAAGCAACTGTTCCTTTAATCGTGAAATTTTCTGTTGATTTAACAACTATCTTTTGAGTGAAACTTGCTTCATTGCTAAAGAAAAAAACATCCACATCAAAGATTTCATCGTGTTCAACTTTAGGTTTTGGAGATTCAGTGTTTTTTCCTGTTAGGGTAAATTTTTCTGAATCTTTATATTCAAAAACCGTTGGAAGCGGTCCACCCTTAGGAAGATATTGTGAATAAAGATGCCATCCAGCTCCAATAGTTGCTTTAAAAACAAGCTTCACTTCATTATTTGAAACTTTCTTTGTACTAAACTTCCAACTTACAGGACTTTTAGGTTGTCCAATTGAAACTAGACTAAAAACAAAAATCAAAGCTAAGGTCATTACCAGCTTAGTTCCGGTATTAAATTTTGAATTCTTCATATAATTTTGGATTTAAAATAATTTGCAAAGCTAAAAAAAATATAAACATATTTAGAAAGCTATATGTTTTAATTGCTAACTAATGATGGTCTATAAAATCAAACAATTTTTAAATAAAGCACCAAATTACAAAAAACAAATTACAAACAAATTCCAATATTAATTACAAAATGTTCAAAACGGGTATTGATATTGATATTTTGGTTATTGAAAATTATCCATCTATACGGACTTGTGATTTTATATATTTATTTTTTCAACTTAGGATAATCAATAGAGTAATGTAATCCCCTGCTTTCTTTTCTTTTCAATGCCATTTTTATTATTAGGTAAGCGACATTAATTATATTTCTGAGTTCACAAATTTCGACAGTAAGTACAGATTTATTATAAAGATCTTCTGTTTCATTATAAATAATTTGAAGTCTGTCTAGTGCTCTTTTCAATCTTAAATCCGACCTAACTATTCCAACATAATTACTCATTATATTTTGAACTTCTTTTAAAGTTTGGGTAATTAAAACCATTTCTTCGTTTAAAACAGTTCCACTAGTATCCCAATCAGGTATTTCTTCCCAAATATCAAGAGTTTTAATTTTGCTGGCTGCATCAATACTTGCTCTGTGAGAAAACACAAGTGATTCGAGTAAAGAATTTGATGCAAGTCTGTTTGCTCCATGCAAACCAGTTGATGCACATTCACCTGAAGCATATAAATTTCGAATTGATGATCTTCCATAATCATCAACTTTAATTCCTCCACACATATAATGTGCAGCCGGCACAACAGGAATCATTTCTTTTGTGATATCTATACCGATACTCAGGCATTTTGCATAAATTCCCGGAAATTCGCTGATTAATTTGTTTTTATCAAGGTGAGTACAATCCAGATAAACATGATCTTCGCCACTTATTTTCATTTCATTATCAATAGCACGAGCAACAATATCACGTGGAGCAAGAGATTCACGTTTATCGTACTTTTTCATAAATTCCTTGCCTTTTGTAGTTTTAAGAATGCCCCCAAAACCCCTAATAGCTTCTGTTATTAAAAAGGAAGGTTTATCTTTTGGATTGTATAAGGATGTTGGATGAAATTGAATAAACTCCATATTTTCAACCTCACCTTTTGCACGATAAGCCATTGCTATTCCATCACCTGTGATGATTTTAGGATTTGTGGTAGTGGCATATGCATTACCTGCACCTCCGGTGGCAACTAAAGTAGTCTTTGAAAGAATAGTATGAATTTCATTTGTTTTAGGGTCTAAAACATAAGCTCCAAAACAAGTTATTCCCGGTGTATTTCTATATATTTTTTCGCCAAGATGGTGTTGGGTAATCAAATCAAGTGTGAAATGATTAGTTAGTAATTCAATATTTTCATTTTTTCTAACTTGCTTTAACAATGCATTAATAATTTCGAGTCCCGTATGGTCTTTTCGATGCAATACACGATATTCAGAATGTCCACCTTCCTTTGCCAAATCATATTTTCCTGAGCTATCTTTATCGAATTTAGTTCCCCATTCTATTAACTCTTTAACTCTATCTGTTGATTCAGAAATAGTAAACCTAACAACATTTATATCACTAAGTTCATCACCGGCATTAATAGTATCATTAATATGACTTTCGTAGGTGTCAGGATCATACATCACAGCAGCAATGCCTCCCTGTGCATAACGAGTAGCTGTTTCCTCAGCTTTGGTTTTAGGGACAATGCAAACACTTCCATACTTTGCAACTTTAAGAGCAAAACTCAAACCCGCAATCCCTGAACCAATAACCAAAAAATCAACTTTTTTTCGCATTGTATCTATTTATATGAGATGGCAAAATTAATAAAATCTTAGGGATATTTCGTTTTATGTTTAACTATATTATAGGGGCTTAAATTATTTGTCAGTATAATATTAAAACCTATATATTTGTAATTTGAAGGTTTTACTATATGAGTGAGAATGAAAATAAAATACTGAAATCACCATTACTAATATCAATAGGAATATTGCTTATTGGAATTTTATTTAAGATTCAGCACTATCCTTATGCTGATTGGATAGTTTCAATAGCATTTACTAGTATTTCTGTATTATATATATTTCGTTTTGTAAATAAAAAGAAAAAAACTCTATTAAACATACTAAAATTAGTGCTTGTAGTATCTTGGTCAATAAATGGAATTTTCACCCTTTTACATTTACCTTTTGGATACATCTTCGGATTAATTTCATCTGTGTCATTTATTGCCTGGTTTTGGTTAGAAGGCTTTGCATATTTTGGAAATAGAAATTCAAAGGATTCAAATCCAATGTTAAATATATCTAATTGGATTTATTCAATATCAGCAATCTTAATATTAGTGGGAGCCTTTTTCAGAATTTCACATTGGCCGGGTGGAATTTTACTCCTGATAAGTGGATTAATACTTGCTTTTATATGGTTTGTTTTTGAGATTTTCGACATAAAAAAACCCTTTCGAAAAAATCGAAAGGGTTAAAACTTTTTTTTAATCCTAGATACTATTCTGGATGGATTGCTTCAACCGGACAAACGTCAGCACAAGATCCACAATCAGTACAAACATCAGGATCAATTTTATATATGTCACCTTCAGTAATTGCTTCAACCGGGCATTCGTCAATACACGTACCGCATGCAGTACAATCATCGGTTATAATATAAGCCATGGTATAAATTTTTAATTAATAATTTATTAGTTATCGCTGCAAATATATAAATATATTGTTCAATAATTTAAGCATTAAAAAAAATTTAAAATGATTCTAAATTAACAATCAAAATTCAGACATTAATTTAGCACAATTTTATCCTTGTTTTATGAGGTAAATTTATTGGTTTACTCATTAATATTAAACAATGGTTTTAGTATTAACTTTGAAATTAATTAAAAAAAATTGATAAAAATCCTTGTGCAGTAAATAATAATTGGTTTAACTTCGCCTAATATTATAATCTATAAATATAATGACGTATAAAAACGGCAAAGTAATTGAACTTGACAGAGTTGTTGTCAAGTTCGCAGGTGATTCCGGAGACGGTATGCAATTAACAGGCAACCAGTTCTCCGATACTTCAGCATTTGTAGGAAATGATTTAGCAACATTTCCTGATTATCCATCAGAAATTCGTGCTCCACAGGGTACTGTTGCAGGTGTTTCTGGTTTCCAGGTGAATATTGGTCAAGAAGTCCATACATCGGGTGATTTAGCTGATGTTTTGATAGCTATGAATCCAGCTGCTCTGAAAACAAATATGAAGTGGCTAAAACCCGGAGCAACAATTATAATTGATATTGACAATTTTGACAATAAACATTATAAAAAAGCCGGATATATTGAAGACCCAATTCATGATGATAGCTTGTTGGGATATAATGTTGTGAAAGCTCCTATCACTATGCTTAGCAGAAGTACTATTAAAGAGCTTGGTTTGGATAATAAAATTGTGGATAAAACAAAAAACCAGTTTGCTTCAGGTATTTTATACTGGCTATTTAACAGGGATATTAAATTGGGTGAAGAGTTTCTTAAAGAAAAGTTTGCTAAAAAACCTATTCTTGTTGAAGCGAATATTAAAGTTCTTAGAGCTGGATATCATTACGCAGAAACAATAGAAGCATTAAATACAACTTATCAAATAACACCTACCGACAAAAAAGGTAAATTCAGAAACCTAACCGGAAATATTGCTGTTGCATGGGGATTAATGGCCGCCGCCGAGCGTGCAGGCTTACCATTATTTTTAGGCTCTTATCCTATAACTCCTGCGACAGAAATTTTACAGGAATTATCAAAAAGAAAACATTTAGGTGTAAAAACTTTTCAGGCAGAAGATGAAATTGCAGGAATTTGTTCTGCAATCGGAGCAAGTTTTGCAGGTCATTTATCAGCAACATCAACTTCAGGTCCGGGTTTAGCACTAAAAGGTGAAGCCCTTGGTTTGGCAGTTATGACTGAACTCCCATTAGTTGTAGTTAATGTTCAGAGAGGTGGTCCTGCAACAGGTTTGCCTACAAAACCAGAACAATCTGATTTAATGCAAGCTCTTTATGGCAGAAATGGTGAAAGCCCTTGTGTGGTTATAGCAGCAAGCACTCCTGCAAATTGTTTTAAATATGCTTTTCAAGCAGCTAAAATTGCACTTGAGCACATGACACCGGTTATTTTGTTAACAGATGGCTATTTAGCTAATGGTTCAGGCTTATGGAAAATTCCAAAGGTTTCGGAACTTGAAAAAATTAATCCTCCTTTTGCTGATAAAACCGATTATAATTATCAACCTTATTATCGAAACCCTGAAACTCTGGCAAGATATTGGGCAACACCCGGCACTTATGGATTGCGACACAGAGTTGGTGGATTAGAAAAAGAAGATGTTACAGGTATTGTTTCTCACGACCCACTGAATCATGAAAAAATGACACATCTTCGCGAAGATAAAGTTCAACGTGTTGCTAACTATATTCCCGAACAAAAAGTTATTGGTGAAGAAGAAGGTGATTTGCTGGTTATTGGCTGGGGTGGAACTTATGGTGCAATTTTTACAGCTATTAAAGAGCTTCAGGCTGAAGGTAAAAACATAAGTTTTGCACATTTCACCTACATTAAACCATTACCAAAAAACACTGAAGAAATTCTTAAAAAGTTTAAAAGAATAATAGTTTGTGAAATTAACCTGGGACAATTTGCCAATTATCTGCGTTCCTTATTTCCACAGTATCATTATATGCAGTATAACAAAATTCAAGGTTTACCTTTTATGATTTCGGAATTAAAAGATAAATTTAATCAAATTCTGGAGGAGAAATAACATGGAAAATGAAATACAAGTTTTAACTAAAAAGGATTTTCAGGTTGATCAAGCTGTGAAATGGTGTGCCGGTTGCGGTTCTTTTTCAATTTTATCCTCTGTACAAAATGCACTTCCTGAAATAGGTGTTAAAAAAGAAAATGTGGTATTTGTTTCAGGAATCGGATGTTCTTCAAGATTCCCTTATTATATGAAAACGTACGGTTTTCATGGATTGCATGGAAGAGCCGCACCTATCGCAACAGGAATTAAACTTGCAAATCCAGAATTAAGTGTATGGATGATTACCGGCGATGGAGATGCAATGGCAATTGGTGGAAATCACTTTATTCATGTTCTAAGAAGAAATATTGATATTAATATTTTATTATTTAATAATAAAATATACGGATTAACAAAAGGTCAGTATTCACCAACAACTCCTTATGGTAGTGTAACTAAAACATCTCCGGACGGAACAATTGAAAATCCATTCAAACCGGGAGAATTGGCAATGGGTGCCGAAGCAACTTTCTTTGCAAGAGTAGTTGATACAGAACCTAAAAAAATGACAGAAGTTTTCATAATGGCAGAAAAACACAAAGGGACTTCTTTAGTGGAAATACTTGAAAACTGTGTGATTTTCAATAATCAGGTTCATGCAGAAATAACAGGAAAAGATGTTAGAGACGACAATCAGATTTACCTTGAGCACGGGAAGAAAATGCTTTTTGGAAAAGAAAAAGAAAAAGGTTTGGTTCTTGACGGTTTAAAACTAAAGGTAGTTACTATTGGTGAGGATGGAATCACTGAAGATGACATTCTAACTCATGACACTAAAAATCCTGATGACACTATGCATTATTTGCTTTCTCGAATGATGTTACCTGAATATCCTGTTGCAACAGGCGTTATCCGTGATTTTGATAGTATAAACTATGGCGTTCTTCTCGAACAACAAGTAGCTATTGCAAAAGAAACATCCAAAATTAAAACTATGGATGATTTGCTTAATAGTGGAAATACTTTTGAATTAGAATAATAGAAAAACATTATGTAATTTTAGCTCTTCAACTTTTTGAAGAGCTTTTTTTATGGTCAGAATTTCTCAAACATATAAAATTACGGATATTGAAAATTTTCAGTCTAAACTTTTAAGTTGGGCAAACCAATTTAAACATTGCTGTTTTTTAAATGGCAATTCATTTGAAAATGAGAAGTATTCATCTTATGATTTTATTTTTGCTGCTGACAGTATTTCTGAAATTCAGGCAACAAAAGGCTTTGAAAGTTTTGAATTACTTAAAGATTTCATTGCTTCAACAAAAGATTGGATTTTCGGTTCTTTATCTTATGAGTTGAAAAATGAAATTGAAAATCTAAGTTCCAACAATTTTGATGAATTAGGATTTCCTGCACTTCATTTTTTTCAACCTAAATATCTTTTCCTGAAAAAAGGAGATTCAATTGGCTTTCAATTTGATGAAAACTGCGAAGAAAGTTTTGATGAAATATTTAATTCAATTAAAAACAGTACAATTCCGAATCAAGTTTCCCCTTTAAAAATTGATATTTCCAATAGAACTCCTAAAGAAGAATATATAAACTCTGTGAAAGAAATAAAGGCTCATATTCAATATGGCGACATTTACGAGATGAATTATTGCCAGGAGTTTTATGCCGAGAATGTGATTGTTGAGCCGTTGGAGTTATATAATAAACTAAATAAAATCTCACCTACACCTTTTTCTGCTTATTATCGAAATGATGATAAATATTTATTATGTGCCAGTCCCGAAAGGTTTATTAAAAAAGTCGGGAATAAATTGATTTCTCAACCAATCAAAGGAACAATTAAAAGAGGAAAAGATGAATCGGAAGATGCAGAATTAAAATTAAAATTAGTAGCCGACCAAAAAGAAAGAAGCGAAAATGTAATGATTGTTGATTTGGTGCGTAACGATTTATCAATAACAGCTAACAAAGCAAGTGTGAAAGTCGAAGAACTTTTCGGAATTTATACTTTCAAACAGCTTCATCAAATGATTTCAACAATCACCTCAGAGTTGAAAGAAGATGTTCATTTCGTTGATGCAATAAAATATGCTTTCCCGATGGGTTCCATGACAGGGGCACCAAAAATAATGGCAATGGAGTTGATTGAAAAATTTGAGAAAACAAAACGTGGACTTTATTCAGGCTCTGTCGGATATATAACACCTGCCGGTGATTTTGATTTTAATGTTGTTATAAGAAGCATTTTATACAATTCAACTTTAAAATATTTATCATTTATTGTGGGAGGAGCAATTACTTCAAAATCAATTCCTGAAAACGAATATGATGAATGTCTTTTAAAAGCTAAGGCGATTTTTGAAGTACTAGGAGGTAGGAGTGCTTAAAGTTTGGAGTGCCTGGAGTTTGGAGTTTGGAGTGCCTGGAGTTTGGAGTACTTGAAGTGCCTAAAGTTTGGAGTTATTGATTTAGTCTTAAATAAAAAAAATACTTCATGGAAAAATAGTGAAATTTCTTTTGAAATGTTGAATAAATTATTTCTTGGTTATTTATATAATGTCTCTCGGTATTAAATTGAAATTTTAATGATAACTAAAAATCCTGAAAGGATTGAATAAGAATAGCCCTTTAGGAAGTGAAGGGAAACAAAACACAAACTGGAAATGAACTCTGAAAGAGTTCAATAATTAATTTAATACAATATGGTTATAAGCAGAATTGTTGAATCCCTTTAGGATTCTTTGATGCAATTTTATTAACAACCATAGGTTTTACTTATGGCTATTTACATTAAACCACTTCGTGGTTCTTTAGTAAAAGATCTTGACAAGTTAATTTCTAAGAAATATTCCTAATATTGACAATAATTACAGTGCATTCAATAAACAATTTCCATCTAGTACATCAAAATAAAATTATGCATCAAAAGCTCCAAATAACCAAAAGGATAAATAATCTTTGTAATTTCGCAATATGTTAGAGCAATTTCAAAATTTTATTCAAAAAGAAAAACTTTTTACGACTGAAGACAAAATTCTGCTTGCTGTTAGCGGTGGAATGGATTCTGTTTTGATGTGCGAGCTTTTTCATAAAGCAGGTTT